>NZ_JBLWEX010000313.1:0-64115 GCF_048323875.1 Yersinia sp. LJYL362 | reverse complement strand
GATAAGCCACTTTGGCAAATTCAATCCCCAAGGTGAAGACCATCATACTGATCATCCCCATGGCAGCTGACACCGTCCCTTTACTGATATCGCTGGAGAACAGCGTCAGTCGCACTAAACCGGCGTTCGCCAGTCCAATACCAAAGGCATAGAGGCTTAACCCGGCAGTCATCCACAAATAAGCATGGGATGAATAGAGGGTCGAGCCAGCGGCAATCATTAGGCCAATAATCATCGGGCCGGCACCGTAGCGGATAAGTTGCGGAACACTGGTTTTACCGCTCAATTTCGCTAATGTCAGGTTGCCGATAATCAGTGCGCCGAAAATGGGTACCTGCAAAATGCCATATTCCACGGTTGAGAGCTGCTCACCGCTGATCAGAATCACTGGGGACTGGGCAATCCAGGTCAGTAGAGGCAAGCTGGCGAAGCCCAATGCGAGGGAGCCGCACAGGAAACGGCGATTGGTCAGCACTTGTTTATAATCGTGCCACATCGCTCCTATCGACAGCTTCTCACCTTGGCGTGAGGCGGTTTCTGGCATCGCTCGCCACAGCCCCACAAATGAAATTGCGCCGAGCGCCGCAAATATCACAAACATGAACTGCCACGGGGCGACATGAATCAAGGCGGCACCCGCCAACGGGCCGAGCAACGGGGCAATTAATGCCACATTCGCCATCAGTGCGGTGATTTTGATACAGACCGCTTCTTCAAAGGATTCCTGAATAGTGGCGTAACCGACTGCGCCGATAAAGCACAAACCGATCCCTTGCAGGAAGCGCATGGCGATGAACTGTTCAATCGACGTGACCAATAATATGGCAAGACAGGTCACCACGAAGAATGCGACACCAACCAGCATCACTGGGCGACGGCCACGACGATCTGATAACGGCCCAAGCAACCATTGCAGGAACATCCCGCCAGCCAGATAAGCCGTCATTGATGTCGGAACCCACTCAATACTAGCATTAAAATCGGCGACTACCGCCAGCATGCCGGGCTGAATCATATCGTTGGCGATATATGCGGCAAATTCGAATAATACCAGGCACAAGGGAAATAAAAGCGCCCGTCGACCTAAACGCGTCGCGGGTGAGAATGAAGTTTGCATAGGTTAAGCTATTAATAGTAAAAATAAAAAACTGGAAGCACTCAGGCAGGATCTACAGTCAGAGCGCATTAGGACGGCTATTTTGCCGTCAATATAACTTTATGGCAACAATTACCCTTCGTCCTGATGGGGTTCATTTACTTTGGGTATCAGTCAAATTTACGTTATTGTTTGCAGCCTGATTATTTGCAAAATAAATATACTCTAAATAATTCGAGTTGCAGGCAGGCGGCAAGTGAGTGAATCCCGATGAGTTGACGCCAGTCAATGATTCGGGTGAGAGAGAGCAGCCAACGTACATGCAGCTTGAAGTATGACGAGTATAGATAAGCGTTTTTATGTACGCGAAAGACAAGACGGTGATAGAGAGTATGCATGACCAATAAGATTGGCTGGATTGATAATCTGCGGGCCGTTGCCTGCATTATGGTGGTCATGATCCATGCCACCACCTATTACGTCACCAGCGGGGCGCAAGTAGGGGAAGCGAACTGGGACATCGCCAATTTGCTGAATTCGGCTTCTCGGGCCTGTGTGCCCCTATTCTTTATGATCTCCGGTTATCTGTTTTTTGGTGAAAAAAGCGCACAGCAAAAGCATTTTACCCGCATCGGACTATGCCTGTTGTTTTACAGCGTGATAGCACTTATCTATATTTCTACCCTGACCCCGATCAACGGTTGGGCGTCACTGAAAAACATCCTGCAAAAACCCGTGTTTTATCATTTGTGGTTTTTCTACGCCATTATTGTGGTTTATCTAGTTTCACCACTGATTAACGTCAAACCGGTATCAGGCCGCTATCTGGCGGTCGTTATTTTGTTGTTGGCGGTGGTTGCCAACCCGCAGACCAGTAAATATTCAATCGGTGGTTTTCAGTTACTGCCGATAAATCTCTATATCTACGGTGATACTTTCTATTATTTGTTGTATGCGCTGCTGGGGCGAGCTATTGGCATGCTTGAGACGCGAGGGCGAGCTATCAGTTGGTGCGCGGCATTATTGTTTATCATGAGCGTGATATTTATTGCCATCTCAACGGAGAAACAGACACGAATTAATGGCAGCTTTGCCGATACCTTCTATATGTACTGTGGCCCCTTGGTCTTTGTTGCTGCGGTATCACTGCTGGTGTGGTTTAAAAACTGCCTAAATCAGCCGATTGCCTGGTTGAGTTGGCTGGCCGGACATTCGCTGGCTATTTATGGTTTCCATGCACTGATTATTCATTTCATCCGTACCCATCATTATGATTTTACTGACTATCCGGTGCTGGATATTTTCTATGTCTTTGCCTTAGCACTGGCGTTAAGCACTTTATTGTCGATGGGGCTGCAACGCCTTGATCGGCGGCGATTAGTCAGTTAGTTACAGCCTGCCCACGCTGTTGTGCGCGCCGAAGCTGACGGCCGGAGGAAAATCCGGCTGCCAGTGCGGCTTTCTCCAGATTAAACCCTTCTTGCAGGCGGACTTCAGCTACCGCGACCCGCAATTGTTCATGATATTCACGCACACTGATCCCGACATGTTCACGGAATAATCGGGTTAAATGACGGCTGCTGACATGTGCTTTGTGTGCCACCTGAAGCAGTGACCACTCCGCTTGTGGCTCTGCTGACATCACATCCTGTGCCCGATGTACTGCCGGGTGGAGATGGTTACGGTAACGTAGCCAGGGTGAAAGTTGCGGGTCATCACCTGAGCGGCGGAAATACACCACCATTTCGCGCGCCACCTCCAGTGCAGTTTGCGGGCTGCAATAACGGCTGATCAGATGCAAAGAGAGATCAATACCGGCGGTAATCCCGGCACTGGTATACACTCCACGATCTTCAACAAAAATACGGTTTTCTTTGGTTTGGGCCGCCGGAGCCTGCTGGCGTAACCGTTCAAGAACATGGTGATGAGTTGTGCATTGATAGCCATCCAATAGCCCGGCTTGCGCTGCCAGCAATGCTCCAGAACAGACACAAACCAATATCGTTTTTTGTTGTGTAATGGCGGCTTTCTGTTGCTGTAACCATCGGCGGGCTATTGCGGCGGTTTCTGTCGCAAAATAGTGACGTGAATCGCTCACCCCCGGAACTACCAGCAAGCTACCTTCCGGTAAGCTGTCAGGTAGCGGCTGCAATTGGCCTAACATCATGTCGGTGGAGGACATTACCTCGGGCAATGGGCTGATATAACAAAGGTTAAATGACCCCGCCAGCCGTAATGTTTCGGCAGGGCCAGTTAAATCCAGCGACAGCACGCCGGGCAGCAAGAGAAAATAGACATTTCGTTGCATGGTTAATCCACAGTTATCGTCAGATAACGATTCATATAAGCCGGAATATCCGGAGTGTGCTGTAGCAAAGTATCAACAAAAGCATCCCGCTCAAAGGCCATTACCTGTAAATCCCAAACACAGAAAGATTCATCACGCGCCGCGCGCCAAATTCCCTGTTCCTGCACCCAGACTTTCACCCGCAATTCGTTTTCGTTATCCCACCAGCCAACAATCAGGTAATTCAATGTTTTTCCCTGATGTTCAATCACAAAACCAATACCGGGGCGATCCACTGTTTCAGCATCATGGGGTAACCACTGGCTGACGAGTTGATAAGCAGGGACATAATCGGGTGCGGTACCTTGCGCCTGCGCATAACGAATCACATAGCGTTTCAGCTGCCAGCGGTTAAGATTTTTGAGACCCGCAGGTGTGATAGCCCGAGGAAAATAAGGCTGTGGCTGCCAATTGACGACTTTTTGGCTAGCCGCTACTGATAGTGGTGAATCCAGTGCTGCCAGTGCTTGCTCGACGGTATGGATAGTCGCAAACCGGTCGACGAGCACAGTTTCCGTGCGTAATTTCAATTCCTCACTGCTCAGAACAATGCCGTTGGGCTGGGTCATTGGAAAGGTCAGTGTGGCTTCCGTGACAAAAGTGACTTGATAACCCAGATCTGACGCCACGCGTGCGGTGGTTTCACAGCATTGTTCGGTGCGCATACCGGCAATAATTAGATGGCTTATTTGACGCTCTTTCAGCCATTGATCCAGCCCTGAATCAGTTAATGCATTATGCACTCGCTTTTGCACTGTCACATCGGCGTGATGGGAAACCAATGACATGGGCTTCACATAGCCAGAAGCCAGCGAAAACGGGCCTTCCGGCGCGACGTGGAATACATCTACCAGTGCTACTCCGCGCTGTTTACAGCCCGCAATGAGTTGGTTCAGCGCCGCAGAGAAGGCAGGGAGATCCTGTTGTTGCCAAAAAGATTTATGTTCGAATGATTGTTGGACATCAATTATCAGTAATGCGCTGTTAGTCATATCCGGCCCTCCGCCGTTTCGGTAGAGTTCCATCATCTGCGGGTTTTGAGCTAAGTGGAATGCCAAATCGGGCCATCATAGGGAGCAAAAGGGACCAGATTTTTTACCACCACCCATTCAGTAAGTTAAAGAGTTAATGGCCAAATAGGCTCATTAAAATAGTTTTTTGGCCGAAAACAGTGAGTAAGGAAAACCGTTATTCACGGTATGACAATCAATGGGAATGGAATAAGTCATGGCAAACCTTAATAACGTTATCCTGATACGGGCAAACCAACAGCGAAATAATGCTTTGGTAGGAACAGCTTTGTTGTTTGTCACGATGATGAGTGAGGCGTCAATATCTCTGGATAGAACGCGGATTATTTTCAATAGTGCCGATACGTCAGCCAGTGTCATGTTGCAAAATAAAAGCGAGGTATTGCCTTATCTGGCGCAATCCTGGTTGGAAAATGCCGCTGGGCAGAAAGTAGATAGCCCCTTGTCTGCTTTACCCGCGATACAGCGGATTGATATGGGTCAGAAAAGCCAGGTGAGAATTATTTCACTGCCAGATATCGAGCAATTAGCCGCTGATCGTGAAACTTTATTCTATTTTAATGTGCGGGAAATTCCCCCGAAAAGTGAAGTAACCGCAGCAGTACAAATCGCCATCCAAAATAAAATAAAGTTATTTTATCGGCCAGCGGCGATTAAAGCGGATTATAAGAATGTCTGGCAGGAGAAGTTACAGATCAGGCAGCAAGGAGAAGAGCTTAAAATTCATAACCCTACGCCGTATTACGTCACGTTAGGGCATTTAAATCGGGATAATCGCGGTAATTTCCCCGGTTTTGACAGTGTTATGATTGCGCCATTCGGTACTGAGTCCGTTAAGACTCCCGGCTATAATGGCAGCAACTATAGTCTCGGTTATATGGATGATTTTGGTCAGATGATCATTCGCAGCGTGAACTGCTCGATAGGCCATTGCCGCATTCAGGCTGTGGAAAAGAAGATATAATTTCCACAGCCTGTTCTGCTAGCTATGTGCTTATAGCTTGCACTTTATCTTACTCACATTCACATAATGGCAGTAATTGCTGATAGAGCTTTTTAAAGATAACGCGGCGGGCCGCGTAATATTGATGGCGTTGTGTATTAGGTAAATGAGTTTGTTCCAGTGGTAATGCAGGCAGTAATTCGGCTAACGGGACATCCGGATTGAGAGCAATTTGGGCCAACCGGGCAGCGCCGAGTGCGGGGCCGACATCACCACCTGTTCGATATTCCAAAGTCTGGCCGCTGATATCTGCCAGCATTTGCCGCCAATAAGGGCTGCGCGCACCACCACCAATTAACGTGACTGATGTGGGTTGTAAACCACTGGCATGCAGGGCATCCATTCCGTCAGCTAAAGCAAATCCGACTCCTTCCAATACCGCACGGGCTAAATCTGCCCGGCCGTGTTGGTGGGTAAATCCCCAAAAAGCCCCTTTAGCATTAGGGTTGTTATGGGGGGTTCGTTCGCCGGAAAGGTAGGGTAGGAACCACACGGGAGTGGCGGCTGGTGGTGTATTTTCCACTTCATTAATCAGTGCAGGAACATTCTCGGCGCCGGTGAGTTGGCATGCCCAATCAAGGCAGGATGCGGCACTCAGCATCACTGACATCAGGTGCCAGGTATTGGGTAAAGCATGGCAAAAACTGTGCACGGCGCTGGCCGGGTTACTCAGAAAGCCATCACTGACGGCAAAATAGACGCCGGATGTCCCCAGCGATAACATTGCCTGCCCGGTTTGATACAAGCCCACCCCGATGGCACCGGCGGCATTATCACCCCCGCCAGCCACGACCGGAACAGGGTTGATCCCCCAACGACGCGCAATATTGGCACTGACATGGCCGGTAATCTGACTGCCTTCGAAGAGGGCGGGCATATGCTGGCGATTTAGGCCGCAGGCCGCCAACATCTCATCACTCCAGTCGCGCTTTGCCACATCGAGCCACATTGTTCCGGCAGCATCTGACATATCACTGGCAAAGTCACCACTGATCAGAAAACGTAGATAATCTTTGGGTAACAATACTTTATCGATGCGATTGAAAATCTCTGGCTCATGTTCTGCCAGCCATTTCAGCTTCGGTGCAGTAAAACCCGGCATCATCAGGTTGCCGGTAATTTGGTGGGATTCGGGTACAGCCTTTTCCAGCGCCTGGCACTGGGCAAAACTGCGGCCATCATTCCATAAAATGGCCGGGCGCAGCACCTTATTCTGTTTATCCAGCAAAGTCGCGCCGTGCATTTGGCCCGTCAATCCCAGTGCTTTTACCTGTGTTAAATCATGGTCTGCGGCTAAAGCCTGCATAGCTTGATCAGTGGCTTGCCACCAGTCGGCGGGACTTTGCTCAGACCATAAGGGGTGTGGGCGGGAGACAGATAATGCAGCACCTTGGCTGGCAATAACTTGCCCGTTTTCGGCCAGTAGAATGGCTTTAACGCCGGAGGTGCCCAGATCGATGCCAAGGTACATATGTGTTCCTCATATTAATAGGCTATTTTATTGGCAGAGCCTGACGGGGCGACTGCACCGATGGGCGCTCCGACGGCTCACGCCACTTGTATTTTAAATAAATAGGGACTCATTCGGCACATTTCCCCGTCTATTCGCTATTTTGAGATAAATCTTTGCCTATTCGCCGCAGGCATCAAATAAATAAAGCTATCAGCCGAAGATATAGCGGTTAACCCTATTTTCCAGCAGTTCTTGATGCCCGCTTTGGTGATGTGGGTCCAGATTATGTTGCTCGGCATAGGACGCTAAATCTTCCAGCGACATTTTGCCTTTTAGGATTTGTTGCCCCAAATCGCTACTCCAACCGGCATAACGTTTAGCAACCAGCTGATCCAACTGACCATCTTCAATCATTTTTGCTGCAATCTTCAGTGCTAAAGCCATGGTGTCCATTGCCCCAATATGGCCATAGAACAGGTCATATTTATCTGTGCTTTGGCGGCGTACTTTGGCATCAAAGTTCAGCCCACCGGTAGTAAAGCCACCGGCTTTGAGGATTTCAAACATCACCAGCGCATTTTCTTCCACACTGTTCGGGAACTGGTCGGTATCCCAACCTAATTGTGGATCGCCACGGTTAGCATCCACCGAACCGAAAATACCTAATGCAATCGCACTGGCAATCTCATGATGGAAAGAGTGTCCAGCCAAAGTGGCATGGTTAGCTTCAATGTTAACTTTAATCTCTTTTTCTAGCCCAAACTGCTTGAGGAAACCATAAACTGTAGCAACATCATAATCATACTGATGCTTAGTCGGCTCTTGTGGTTTTGGCTCGATCAACAATGTGCCCTGGAAGCCTGTCTTGTGTTTATGTTCGACCACCATTTGCATAAAGCGGCCAATTTGCTCACGTTCTTGCCGTAAATCTGTATTTAACAGTGTTTCATAGCCTTCGCGTCCGCCCCACAACACATAGTTTTCCCCACCGAGTTTTTGGGTGGCATTCATGGCGGTAAAGACTTGGGTTGCCGCCCAGCTAAAAACTTCTGGATCTGGATTGGTCGCCGCCCCGGCACCGTAGCGCGGGTGGGTGAAGCAGTTGGCGGTGCCCCATAATAATTTTACGCCGCTACTTTCTTGCTTCTCAGCTAATACATCAGTCATGACGGCAAAATTATTTAAATATTCTTTTAATGATGCGCCTTCTGGTGAAACATCCACATCGTGGAAGCAGTAATAAGGCACATTCAGTTTATGGAAGAATTCAAAAGCCACATCAGCTTTACGTTTTGCCAAAGCCAATGCATCTCCCGATTGTTGCCATGGGCGCTCAAAGGCATTGCTGCCAAACATATCCGCCCCGCCCCAGCAGAAGGTATGCCAGTAGCAGGCAGCGAACCTTAGGTGATCGGCCATTCGCTTACCAAGGATAATTTCATCCGGATTGTAGTGATGAAATGCCAGTGGGTTAGAGCTCTGGCTGCCTTCGTAACGCACTTGTTCTAATTTATCAAAATAAGATGACATGCAATACTCCTTGGAAGCTGACCCGCATTATCGGGCTGGTGAGCTTTTATCTTCGGAGTTGTTTGTTATTCTCTCAATTACGTTATTTCACACTTAAATTCAGAGAATTATTAATTGTGGAGTAGATCTCATAAATACCCAATTAATTATAAAGAATCACTGGTATTCATTGTCTGGATAACATCTCTTACTGGAATTATGAATTTTGCAGGAAAGAAAACATGATCGTTATCATAAAATTAACATTAAACCAAAAAACATAATTGGCGGACGAAAATCTGTAATTGCCGATGTGCAAATAAGCGACAACAATCCCTATTGCAGTTGATGTTTACCGTTTCTCTTACCCTGCTTGCACAATAAGAAAGGTACCGAAAGATGAAATTTAAGAACATTTTACTCTCCGCATGTGCCGCTCTGGTCATGTTTAGCCAGCCCGGATTCAGTAAAGAAATTAAAATCGGTATGGCAATAGACGATCTTCGCCTTGAACGTTGGCAGAAAGACCGCGATATTTTTGTTAACAAGGCTGAGTCTCTCGGCGCTAAAGTATTTGTTCAATCAGCGAATGGCAATGAAGAAACTCAAATGTCGCAGATTGAGAATATGATTAACCGTGGTGTCGATGTCTTGGTTATTATTCCTTATAACGGGCAAGTATTAAGTAATGTCATCGCCGAAGCAAAACGGGAAGGAATAAAAGTATTAGCTTATGACCGTATGATAAATAATGCTGACATTGACTTTTATATCTCTTTCGATAATGAAAAAGTAGGTGAATTACAAGCTAAAAGTCTGGTTGAACGCGTGCCACAAGGTAATTATTTCCTGATGGGCGGTTCGCCGGTAGACAATAATGCCAAGCTGTTCCGTCAGGGGCAGATGACAGTACTTAATCCATTGATAAAAGAAGGGAAAATAAAAATTGTCGGTGATCAGTGGGTTGATGCCTGGTTACCAGAAAATGCTTTAAAAATCATGGAAAATGCGCTAACAGCTAACAATAACAAAATTGATGCTGTCGTGGCGTCTAATGATGCCACCGCCGGTGGGGCTATTCAGGCGTTAGCAGCACAAGGTTTGGCGGGTAAAGTGGCTATTTCTGGACAGGATGCTGATTTAGCGGCAATAAAGCGTATTGTTGCTGGTACCCAAACTATGACGGTATATAAGCCAATCAGTAAATTAGCCAACGATGCGGCGGAAATTGCGGTAAGTTTGGGTAAAGGCGAAGAACCAAAAGCAAATAGTAAATTAAATAACGGTATAAAAGATGTTCCTGCTTATTTATTAACGCCGATTCAGGTAGATAAAAATAATATCGACAGCACAATTATCGCAGATGGATTCCACAAGAAATCGGACATTTACTAATTATTTTTTCGTTGCTGAATATATCAGAAGTCATTGGGGTTGTAGCTAATCATGCTGCAACCCCTGGCATAAAAGATATATGGAGGGAATTATGCCCTACCTGCTAGAAATGAAAGAAATTACCAAGCAGTTCGGTGTCGTTAAGGCGGTGGATAATATCGGCCTGACATTGGAAGCCGGGCAAGTATTATCTTTATGTGGCGAAAATGGCTCTGGAAAGTCCACACTAATGAAAGTGTTATGTGGTATTTACCCCGCAGGTTCCTATCAAGGGGAAATAATTTTCTCAGGTGAGATACTTCAGGCAAAAAATATTCGTGAAACCGAACAAAAAGGCATCGCGATAATTCATCAAGAATTAGCATTGGTGAAGCAAATGTCTGTGCTGGAAAATATGTTTCTCGGCTCCGAATGGGGGCGTTTTGGCATTATGGATTATGACGCCATGTACCTGCGCTGCCAACGAATGCTGGCCCAGGTCAAACTGGTGGTAGACCCTCATACCCCGGTGGGGGAATTGGGGCTTGGGCAGCAGCAATTGGTTGAAATTGCCAAAGCGCTGAACAAACAAGTTCGGTTGCTGGTACTGGATGAACCGACCGCTTCTTTGACCGAAAGCGAAACGGCTATTTTGCTGGATATTATCCGTGATCTACGCAATCACGGCATTGCCTGTATCTATATCTCGCATAAATTGAATGAAGTGAAAGCGATATCAGATCATATCTGTGTGATCCGCGATGGCCGCCATATCGGCACTCGCTCTGCGGCGACCATGAGTGAAGATGACATCATCGCCATGATGGTTGGCCGTGAGCTGAAAGAACTCTATCCACACGAAGCCCACCACATTGGTGAGGAAATTCTGCGCGTGGAAAACATCTGTGCCTGGCACCCGGTAAACCGCCATATCCGGCGAGTGGATGATGTCTCTTTCTCTTTAAAACGCGGGGAGATATTAGGTGTCGCTGGGCTAGTGGGGTCTGGCCGAACAGAAACAGTGCAGTGCTTATTCGGTGTTTACCCTGGTCGCTGGCAAGGCGAGATATTTATTGATGGTAAGGCTGTGACCATCAGTAATTGCCAACAAGCCATGAAACTTGGGATTGCCATGGTGCCAGAAGATCGTAAGAAAGACGGCATCGTACCGGTTATGGGGGTGGGGGCTAATATCACACTGGCTGCGCTAGATGACTTCACCGGCTCTTTCAGTATGTTGGATGATGCGAAAGAACAATCAACTATTGAGCAGTCCCTGGCCCGATTAAAGGTGAAAACCTCCTCTTCTGAGTTGGCCATTGCCCGACTCAGTGGGGGTAATCAGCAAAAAGCCATTCTTGCCAAATGCTTGCTACTGAACCCACGAATTTTGATTCTTGATGAACCGACGCGCGGTATCGACATTGGTGCAAAATATGAAATTTATAAACTTATCAATCAACTAGTCCAGCAGGGGATTGCGGTCATTGTGATTTCCTCTGAACTACCGGAGGTCTTGGGATTAAGTGATCGGGTGCTGGTCATGCATCAAGGGCGCATCAAAGCCGATCTCATTAACCATAATCTGACACAAGAGAAGGTCATGGAAGCCGCACTCAGGAGTGAAACCCATGTCGCAAGCTAATCAAACTGAAGTAAACACACCCGAAAATGGCGATAAAAAGCCATTATTCCGACTAAAATCGGTTAATTTGCAAGTTTTTGTCATGTTGGCGGCTATTGCCGTGATTATGCTGTTTTTCACTTTTACCACCGAAGGGGCCTATCTCAGCGCCAGGAATATCTCGAATCTACTGCGACAAACGGCGATCACCGGCATTTTGGCGGTGGGGATGGTGTTTGTCATTATTTCGGCCGAAATTGATTTGTCTGTTGGCTCGATGATGGGGTTATTGGGCGGTGCGGCAGCCATTTTTGATGTGTGGCTCGGTTGGCCGCTCCCTCTGACCATTGTAGTCACTCTGGGATTGGGGCTGGTGCTTGGCGCATGGAATGGTTGGTGGGTGGCTTATCGCAAAGTGCCTTCGTTTATTGTCACATTGGCGGGGATGTTGGCTTTCCGTGGCATTTTAATCGGCATCACCAACGGCACGACCGTTTCACCTACCAGTAATGCCATGTCGCAGATTGGGCAAAGTTATCTGCCAAACGGCCTTGGTTTTGGCATTGGCGCAATTGGCCTGATGTTATTTGTTGCCTGGCAGTGGCGTCGACGTAGCCATCGTATCCGGCTGGGCTTGCCTGTTGCCGCGCCACAAGGTGATGTTACTCGCCAAACTATTACCGCAGTTATCGTTCTTGGTGCCATATATTTACTGAATGATTATCGGGGCGTCCCTACTCCGGTATTGATTCTCACGGCATTGATGTTGGCGGGTATTTTTATGGCCACCCGCACCGCATTTGGCCGCCGGATCTATGCTATTGGCGGCAATATCGATGCCGCACGCTTGTCTGGGGTGAATGTGGAACGCACCAAACTGGCGGTATTTGCTATCAACGGGTTGATGGTTGCCATGGCAGGTTTGATTCTCAGTTCACGTCTGGGAGCGGGTTCACCTTCAGCCGGTAATATTGCCGAACTGGATGCGATTGCCGCTTGTGTCATTGGTGGCACCAGCCTGGCGGGTGGGATCGGGAGTGTGGCGGGAGCCGTTATGGGGGCATTTATCATGGCTTCTCTCGACAATGGGATGAGCATGCTAGATGTGCCGACATTCTGGCAGTACATTGTCAAAGGTGCAATTTTGCTGTTGGCAGTGTGGATGGATTCTGCCACTAAACGCCGGGTCTGATCCCATCTTCAAAAAGAGATCAATGCCATACTGCATTGATCTCTTTGTCTGTTACCCCTCCCCACCTATTTCAGGAGCTATTCCCATGTTTGAGAAACGCTACCGGATAACCTTGTTATTTAATGCTAACAAAGTATACGACCGGCAAGTGGTGGAAGGTGTCGGTGAGTATTTGCAGGCCTCACAGTGCGACTGGGATATTTTTATAGAAGAGGATTTTCGCTGCCGCATTGAGAATATCAGGGATTGGTTAGGCGATGGTGTTATTGCCGATTTTGATGATCGGCAGATAGAGCAGCTGCTGGCGAATGTTGATGTTCCGATTATCGGCGTGGGGGGGTCTTATCATCAGTCAGAGGATTATCCGGCAGTAGATTATATTGCAACGGATAACTCAGCTCTGGTTGAGGCGGCATTTATGCATCTGAAAGAGAAGGGTTTAAACCGTTTTGCTTTTTATGGTTTGCCGGCCAGTAGTGATAAACGCTGGGCGCAGGAGCGAGAGTATGCCTTCCGGCAATTAGTCGCGGCAGAGCAATATCAAGGTGTGGTCTATCAGGGGATGGCCACTGCGCCCGCCAACTGGCAATACACGCAAAATCGGCTGGCGGATTGGGTGCAAACTCTGCCACATCAGACGGGTATTATTGCTGTCACTGACGCACGGGCGCGGCATTTATTGCAAGTGTGCGAGCATCTGGATATTGCGGTGCCAGAGAAATTGAGTGTGATTGGTATTGATAATGAAGAACTAACCCGCTATTTATCGCGAGTGGCACTTTCGTCGGTGGTGCAGGGGACGCGGCAGATGGGCTATCGCGCGGCTAAGTTACTGCATCAGCGCCTTAATCAGCGCCAGAAACAACAAGAAGCTGCGCCATTGCAGCGTATTCTGGTGCCACCGGTGAAAGTGATGGCGCGGCGTTCGACAGATTTTCGCTCATTACGCGATCCGGCCGTGATTCAGGCGATGCACTATATCCGCCATCATGCCTGCAAGGGGATTAAGGTTGAACAGGTGCTGGATGCAGTAGGGATGTCGCGCTCAAATCTGGAAAAGCGCTTTAAAGATGATATTGGACAGACTATTCATGGTGTTATTCATGAAGAGAAGCTCGATCGGGCGCGCAATTTGTTGTCTGCAACTTCATTACCCATCAATGAAATCTCCCAAATGTGTGGTTATCCATCGCTGCAATATTTCTATTCAGTCTTCAAAAAAGGCTATTCGATCACGCCAAAAGAGCATCGTGATAAGTATGGCGAGGTCAGCTATTAGTCGTTTTTAAGCCGCAGACGATGACATTAGATTCCGCCTGGCGAGGGAATTTATTCATCATGCCTATTGAATGAATAGCACCATATAATAAACACGCTATAATCACCGCCTTACACTCATATCTTCTCTGGAAGATCATCGTCCCCGGTGGGGCGGCTGGACTTCAAATCCAGATGGGGCCGCCAGCGGTCCCTGGCAGGTTCGACTCCTGTGATCTTCCGCCAAAGATTGTCCTGACAGTTCCCGATAAATCCATAAAAACACAATAAATCAAAGGATTGATTGGGTTTCTTGTCTGTATAAGTCCGTGTGCTACTGCCTGAATCCGTGAAAAATGTGTATAGTGATGCGTATAGGTTTTTTATACGCAGAATCCACTTATACACATGCTCCTAACTGACATACAAATTCGACGCTCCAAACCACAGGAAAAACCCTACACCCTCAACGACGGCCAAGGCCTGTCTCTTCTTATCAATACTGATGGAAGTAAAGGTTGGCGTTTTCGCTATCGCTATGCCGGAAAAGCCAAGCTGATGTCCTTTGGTACCTACCCATTGATAACGCTGGCTGAGGCGCGAGAAAAGCGCGGTGAGGCTCGCAAGCAGGTTGCGAATGGCATTGACCCAGTAGCCGAGAAAAAGGCGCAAAAGCTTGCTCAGAAGCTTTCTGTCGAGAGCTCTTTTGAAGCCATTAGCCGCGAGTGGCACACGAACAAGGCTGACCGATGGACTCTGGCCTACAGGGAAGAAATCATGCGCACCTTTGAGCAGGATGTGTTTCCGTATGTTGGTCAAAGCCCCATTGCCGAGATTAAGCCGTTAGAGTTGCTGGAGGTGTTGCGGCGCATTGAGAAGCGTGGGGCATTGGAGAAGACCCGTAAGGTACGCCAGCGCTGCGGAGAGGTCTTCCGCTACGCCATTATTACCGGTAGGGCGGAATATAACCCAGCCCCAGATCTCGCCAGCGCATTAGCCGTTCCCAAGCAAAAGCACCATCCGTTCCTTTCGGCTGAAGAGCTGCCTTATTTTGTTAAGGACTTGGAAGGGTATACCGGTAGCATCATCACCAAGAATGCAGCGAAGATCGTTATGTTGACCGGCGTGCGCACGCAAGAAATGCGCTTTGCTACATGGGAAGAGATCGATCTTGAGCGTGCCATCTGGGAGATCCCCGCCGAACGTATGAAAATGCGCCGCCCGCACATTGTGCCGCTCTCTACTCAGGTGGTTGAACTGTTTAAACAGCTACAACCGATCACAGGTTACTATCCTTACATTTTCATTGGACGAAACAACCGCAGAAAGCCTATAAGTAAGGAAAGTGTGAATCAGGTAATAGAGCTGCTGGGATATAAGGGGCGAGCCACCGGTCACGGTTTCAGGCATACGATGTCAACTATCTTACATGAGCAAGGTTTTGATTCCGCATGGATTGAGATGCAACTTGCTCATGTGGATAAAAATGGAATTAGGGGAACTTATAATCATGCTCAATATCTAGAAAAACGTAGGGGCATGTTGCAGTGGTATAGTGATTTTTTAATAAAGTGATAGAGATAAAAACTATCACTTTATTAATTTTTTGACTAAATCATGTTTATAATGCTTTTCATTTGTTGATTGTAGAAAATAAGATCATCAATAGAAAAGTCTTTGTTGGAATTATGAACAATAATATTCCTTACCTGTCTTAATTGAGAAATGCTCTTTAGTATGTCCTCACTAATAACATTCGCGTTGCATAATTCCCTCTCTGGTCTTGTGAAAAGTGACGGCTTAATTATGGATATTCCATTTTTATATGCTGCTTCAGAAATTTTCGACTCTAATTTTTTCCACAACACAATGAAATCACCGTAGTGTTCACTGTTATTGATTACTACATTCTCTGCTAATTCTTCACGTTCATCTTCTGGGACGGTTATTTTATCAAGAGATGCAATGGCATCTTCTAATATAGGTCTTATCTCATTTGTTATTTCAATGGTGGAATCATAATCGATTTTTTCGAAGTTGTTATTATGAGCAACCTTACATCGTAATAAATAGAGTTTTTCCCATTTTGATTTTAGATAGCTACCTTCGCATTCCACATGTTTTTGAAAATATCGCTGCCAGTTAGATTGTGGAATGAAATCTTTTAATTCGTCAGAGTTAATTGATTTTTCTTTATGGCTTTTAATCTTGGAAATAAGACTTTCAATATCCTGAGTTCTGTATGTGTCAAATAAAAAATTAGAGAGCTGTATAAAGTCAGTATCATATAGATAGTTATTTTCGTTTCCCGATGATTTAGCTCTTTTGGACTTTTTTAGTTCCTCTGGAATAGCTGTTTCCACCCAACCTACGCCGACATTTGTTAGCATGAACTTTGTGATGAGTTTTCTCATCATATTTTCTATTTCATGAATGATTGGGTAGCACTTTAACGAATAGTTAAACCCTATATCATCCCACAAGGTCTGTATATTATTTTTTGATGCCATGTGGAGTAGGTTTCTCAAAACTTTTAATAAATTGGCGAATTCATTTACTCTCTCATCATTTTCGTTTGACAGTTTGATATGAAAGATCTTGTTTTTTTCTGATGGAGAGTTCTCTTCAGTTATTTCAATTGAAAAAATATCACCTCTGTAATTTATTTTTTTTCCTACTATATTAATCTCAGCGTCTGATTGAATGAAATTTAAAAATGATTTTTTAGTTTTGCAAAAAGAATTAGTAATCTCAATGGTAACTAGATATTCAACTCTCATGACATACCACCTTTATTTCTAAGATGTTTTATTTTATATTTTAACAGCGTGGTGAATTGATTATCACCACCAAATAAATATGAAGTGTGATAAGAATCAATCATTATTATCAATTATGTATTTTAACCATTGATTGTATCGCTTATCACCTACTTTAATAATATGCTTTTGTATTTTTAGGTGATTATAGCTCTCATTATCGGTAAGGTTAAATACTAACTCACCAATGCTCCACTTACATGTTATTTTACTTAAGTATCCTTCATCAAACAAAATCGGGGGTTGGAAATCAAGGTCAGAGGGAAATCTTGAGTTAAGATATTTAGTTGCCTCAATGAATAATAGAACTATATCTATGAAATCCTCGGCTTCTTCAAGAGTCGCATCTCTATATTCATGTTCAATTTTATTCCTTAATTTATTTATTTTGTCTATTATTCTTGGTCTAACAATTCCAATGCTTTCTAAAAAATCCAATTTCTGCGGGAAATTTTTTAAAGATAATTTAAAATACGCGTCCCCACAAAAGGAACGACATAGGATATCAACTTTCATGTGAAGAGCTGATTTTGCATTTCTTATTGCATTATTAAAGTTTCTTCTTTCTTGTCCGGACTTTAAGTCATCAATAGCATCTTGTAAATATCTATTTGGGCCTAGATAATCCTTGAATTGAATAAACATCCAAGAATAAGATGGATAGGCATCAACGACTAATTCATTAGGCACCAGCATCCCAAGCTCCTCATGTTAAAATCATTTTATAATTTCTTTATGCAACTATGTAAAGCCCATAATAGATAAAAGGTCACTTTCATGTAAAACCTCTGCGCGCGCAATACTCCCTCGCCTACGCGCTCTGACTTTATCATGCACATTTCATGCATGACACAGAGGCCCTGTAAGCCCTTGCGGCGCGGGGTTTCGGCTGTTTTGAGGAGCAGGGGATTCATGCAAAATCATGCACCCTATGCATGCACGCACGATTTAAGGCAGGCTAGCCAGAAAAAAAGGCTGTTTTCGGGCTTGGGGAACGGTAAAAGCCCCGCAGTAAAATCAGCAATGCGACGGGGCTAGTTCAATCAATGAAGTGTTTGATTTCGGCTATAACGGCGGTAACGATTTAATGTCCTTTTTTCCGGCGGCGGTAAATCATCACCGGTCACCGTTTCCGCTTGTATCGGCTGACATAAAATCTTATCGACGCTCTCTACCGTTTTAAATGTGCAGGAGCACACGATATTTTGGCATTGGTAATAGGCTTCTTTCGTCTGTTCCGTGACATAACGGCTGGTACGGGTATAAGACGAATGGGTGCACAGCGGGCAGCGCATCATGATTTGGCCCCCTTCTGCTGCATGCGTTGACGTTTTTCCTTCAGTTCTGCGACAACCTGCATGCGTCTGGCAGGACTGCTTTGCAGTTCCGGCAATGCGCCGGTTTCTTGCGGTATCGTCAGGCCAATCTCATTAAGCACCGGGTGGTCAATATTTTGCTTTGCCATGGCAACGTGAATACGGCCTTGTAGCGTTCCCAGTACCTGTTGCTCAATCATTTTCATCGGATTGTCCGCATAGACGCCGTAAGCCCGTGAAGCCAGTGCGCAAGCCTTGATGACGTCAGGGCTGATAAGCGCCTTGCTCAGCGCATCCACTGCCTGATGCATCGCATGGGCAGCAAAGGTTGTGAGGGCGTCTTTGTGTGCGGCCACCACCTTCGGGGCAGTGCCGCCGCAACTGAGATGGAGGTACATTTTATCCAGCTCCATTTCTTCAATCAGGCCGTCGAATTCCTTTGCCAGTTCCCGCGTGGAAATCCGGCTGTGATGCTGCGCTTGCAGTTCCGGGGTCATTTCCCCGCGCAGTTTGCGAAACAGGGTGCGCCACTGGCTTTCTGCTTCATGGCTCTCCACTTCCGTGTCTTTCTTCTGTTGATGGCAGCGGGCGATCCCTCTAATGGCGTCCGTCAGTGCCTGATAGTTTTTGTCGTGGGCGGCGCGGGCATTACGCAGGGCTTGCAGCTTGTCGTTGATGTACTTGGGTAATGCAGTTGTGCTCATGGGGTTATCTCCGGCGTCAGTCAATGTGAGGCTATTCTGCTGACTGCCGTACAACATCGCCATTCATCCCGGTTGGACTGTCCGCAGGACAACAGCCCTAAGAACTGACTGTAAAACCATCACTGAGATTTTAGTTCTTATAAAAACTATTCACTACTGTTCACTTTAATAAAAAAAGGTAGTTAAATCAGTAAATAAAGCAGTGAACAGTTTATCTAAAACTCATCACCTACTGTTCACTACTGTTCACTCGGTTCAAAACAGCTTTTTTCTGGCTAGCCGATATTTAATGTTTTTATCTATTCATTCTCTGGATACCAATCGGGATTACTGGTAAGCGGAGTTGTCATTAATTGTCATTGATTGTCAATATGAGGCAATAAAGGGCAATACGCCCATTCGATTGAAATACAAGCAAAAAAGTTCTGGCACCACACAACATCCCCTTGTTGCCACCCCGCAAAATATTCTCATAATAGGGCGCTACCAGACGAACCCACACAGCACCGGTGAGATCCCACCGGGTATAAACGAGGTAGCATTCCATGCTTGCAGTTGCCACACAGACCCCTTCCACATTCCCGCCCGTCTCGGTCGATTACACGCCCCGTGAGCGTTTCATCCGCTTGCCGGAAGTGCTGTACACCACCGGGCTGTCGCGCTCTACCGTCTACGAGATGATGACCCGCAAACAGTTCCCGGCCCAAATATCCCTTGGCGGTAAAACCGTTGCATGGCTCGAATCAGAAGTCGAAAGCTGGATGGCTGAACGTATCGCCAACCGTCATCAGGGGGCCGCAGCATGATGCGGTTAACCTTTGGTCGCCAGCACTTTACCCTGAGCGACAACGACGCACTGTTTGTGGCAGAAGCCATCCTGTTGCAACGCAAACAGCCGGATATTGTCTTACCGGAGCACCGCAGCGAAAAACACGGCGTTATTCGTCTGGCGAGTCGCCAGGCTGAGCCGCGTCTGTTCAGTGCCGGGCCAGTACCGCTGACCTGCGCAGCCGCTGAGACCCGCAACGACCAGCTTACAGACTGTTGATCACTATGCGATCGATTGAACGTCCGGGGGCGTCTTACGGCTTGCCCCCGCGTCCGGCACTGCGCTATAGTCCCTCCGCTGTCGCACAATCGGCAGCCGGGCGTGGAAACCCGTGTAACTCAATGGCGACACCACACGCGCCTAGCGTGTTTTTTTATGTCGTGGCCTTAGTGCGATCATTTTTTGCACAGTGGTTTTTATGCTACTGTGGCTGTCAAACAATGGTGGCTCAGGCGGGGCTGACTTCGGTCAGGCCGGTATCCATTGAGGCCGGTATTTCCACCCCCGTCTGGGCTACCACCCATAAGCGTGGAAACTTCGGTGGTAGCAATAACCATTACTCAATGGAGGCTGCCACCATGGCTACGACCCTCACCCCGACTCACCCTACATTCTGCTTTCTGTTTGCGGCCGTGCGCCGTACTGCCCTGACGGCAACCCCGTGCATGTTGCGCACCGTGGCGGATTCCGAGCACAGCGCCCGCCGCCTGCTGGCGCGTGACTACATTCTGTCGTGTGCGGGCCGTCTGCCTGTACAGGGGGTGGCATGAATACGCTGGCTGCCCGCTTCCACAGCGAAACCTTCTATCCTATTCCGCATGCTGACTTCCTGCGTCTTCAGCACGCGCATTCTACCGGCGTGCTGTTCCTCGACATGCTGGACACTCTCGAATCGACCGGTCAGCGCCCGGACGCCGCTCAAAAAGCCGCTTTCGCGTCTGTCATAGCGGTACTCACTGACCAGCTCGGGCAGGTCGTCAAAACCTGTGATTCCCACATTATCGCCAGCATGGAGGCTTCCGCTGCATGAACACCCCACAGTCCTGTTTACCTATTGAAGTCCGTACCGCCGTTTACCGCCGCGCATTGGCCCATGCCTATCTCGATACCTGCGCTTTTTACCGGGTGAACCCCGGCTACACGCTGGATGAACTGCAAATGGCGATTGCAATGGATATTGAGGGCTACTTTGTTCGCCAGCACGGCGCAGAGGCGGGCATGGACATGGCCTGCACCATGCTCAGTGATATGGTGCAGCCGGATATTCTGGTGGCGCCGCCGCGCCTGACCACGCTCGGCCAAAAGATTATGGATGAGCTGTGCTGTGGCCGGATGGCCGTCACCTGTAACACCACCGTGCACTGAGGAGGCAAAACAATGACCGCATTAAGCGTTTCTCACACCTCACGTGCAGCGACCGGCCACTGGCCGATCTTGCTCCCCGCGCTGGGCATTCATATCACTGCCGGGGGCCGGGCGCAGCCTTGCCCGGTCTGCGGCGGCAAAGACCGCTTTCGCTTTGATAATCTGCAGGGACGCGGCACATGGTTCTGCAACCAGTGCGGCGGTGGCGATGGCCTGAATCTGGTTGAAAAAGCGCTGGCCGTGACCACTAAAGAGGCCGCCGTGAAGGTGGCCGGGGTATTGGGTGAACCGTCGGGCAACACCTTACCCGAATACAATCCCCAACAGGAACAGCAGGACAAAGCGCAGGCACGCCATCACGCAGCGCAGCAGGCCAGACAACTACTCGCCAGCGCCCGGCAGCAGGCCGGAAATAGCTATCTGGCCGCCAAGGGCTGGCCGGATAGCGGCACCCTGACATTACAGGGGCCATCGCTGCGCGTGGGCGGTATCACTTACCAGCCCGGCGACCTGCTGTTACCCCTGACGGACAGCGCCGGGGACGTGGTTAACGTCCAGTTGATCAACACCGCAGGCGACAAGCGCACGCTGGCCGGGGGGCAAATAAAACACGCCTGTCATTTCCTGCCGGGGCAGGATAATGCCGTTATCTGGCTGACCGAGGGTTACGCCACTGGCCTGACCGTGCACCAACTGACCGGGGAAAGTGTCTGTGTTGCGCTCAGCGCCAATAACCTGCCCGCCATGGCGCAGCAGTTGCGTGCTCGCTACCCTGATGCGCTGTTGCTGCTGGCGGCCGACAATGACGAAAACGGCACCGGGCAGGCCCGCGTCGCCGAGGCCGCACAACTGAGCGGCGGTAAACCTGCGTTACCGTCAGAAACAGGCGACTGGAATGATGTTTACCAGCAACAGGGCAAGCTGGCCGCGCTTGCGCAGTTGGCGGCCTTTAGCCAGCCCAAGCAACCCAGCCCGTTTGATACGCTCAGCGATGCCGACCTGAAAGCCATGAGTGCCAGTGAAAAGGCCGAACTGCTGGCGGAGCACTACCAGCATCTGTTGGCCGTGCCACCGGTCGGTGAAGACCTGTGCCGCTATGAAAACGGCGCATGGCAAGTGTTGCCGTACCGGGTACTCAGCCGCGAGATTGCCGCGCTGTTCCAGAAAATCCGCGCCCCGTTCTCGGCGGCGGGTATCAACAGTATTCTGGATACGCTCAGGCTGATGGTGCCACAAATGGGCACGCCGGCACGGCACCTGATTGGCTTTCGTAACGGGGTATTTGATACCACCACCGGGCACTTTAGCGCACACCAGAAAACGCACTGGCTGCGCACCGTCAACAGCGTGGACTACACGCCGCCCAAGGCCGGGGAAAATCTGGCCGACCATGCCCCGCACTTCTGGCGCTGGCTGACCCGCGCCGCCGGGCAGCAACCCGACAAGCAGGCGCGTATTCTTGCCGCGCTGTTTATGGTGCTGGCGAACCGCTATGACTGGCAACTGTTCCTAGAGGTCACCGGCCCCGGCGGCAGCGGTAAAAGCGTGATGGCCGCCATAGCCAGCCTGCTGGCCGGGAAAGACAACACCACCTCGGCCACCATTGATACGCTGGAATCGTCACGGGAACGCGCCTCCGTGGTCGGGTTCTCGCTGATTATCCTGCCTGACCAAGAGAAATGGAGCGGTGACGGTGCGGGTATCAAAGCGATCACCGGCGGCGATGCGGTGGCTATCGATCCGAAATACCGCGATGCCTACTCCACGCACATTCCGGCGGTAATTCTGGCGGTAAATAACAATCCGATGCAGTTCAGTGACCGCAGCGGCGGCGTGTCCCGCCGCCGGGTGATCCTACCGTTCCCGGAAGTGATACCGGCCAACGAGCGTGACCCGCAGTTGCTGGCAAAAATTACCGGTGAGCTGGCGGTGATAGTGCGCCACCTGATGCAGCGTTTTGCCGCGCCCAATGACGCACGCACATTGCTGGAAGCGCAGCAGAACTCCGATGAAGCGCTGGAGATTAAACGCAGTGCCGATCCGCTGGTCGATTTTTGCGGCTACCTGCTGGCGGTCAGTGCACCCGACGGCCTGTATATCGGTAATGCCAATATTACCCCGGCGAATCCACGCAAGTATCTGTATCACGCGTACCTTTCGTATATGGAAGCGCGGGGACACAAGTACCCATTGAATCTGACCGCGTTCGGGCGTGCCGTGCCGCAAACCCTGCGTGAGTACGAAATCGCGCTGTTGAAACGCAAGACCAATCAGGGGATGCAGACCAACCTGATATTAAACGAAGACTGTGAAGCCGACTGGCTGCCCAAGTGTGAGATGCGCTGAGCGAATGGCATCACGATCGTTTCTGCCGATCAATAGGCTTTTATTGATCTGCCGAACCCATTGGACGCTGTTGTGTGGGGCCGCTTATAGTCGAGCAGTACAAACCGCATACACTCAACACCGGGGAAAGCGTATCGGTCATCATTCTGGCCTGCTTGCGGGCCTTATTTCTTCACCGTTCACTAAAACGTCAAAACCGGCTTCGGCCGGTTTTTTTGTGCTTGCCGATCGCAACTGTTCACACTGGAGTGAACAGTTGTGCACAGTTCTAGGATAACTCATAACTACTTAATTATATGATTTTTATGCAGAAAAATAGAAAGTGAACAGTGTGACTAGTTTTTCTATAAATCTTTTTATCTCGTATGCGAGTTATCATGATTGCAAGTTTTTTGACCTCAACCCTGTAATTTGTAATTTGTCATTTTTTATAGTTAAGTGCATAGTGAAGTCATTGCTTAATACAAAGGAGGGTTACTAAGTGTCAGTTCTATCAGATAAAGATATTAAACTTGGAATTGCATCGTATAATTTAGTGGAGGACAGTGTCGCTGAGGGTATAGGACCATCCTGTTATGAGTTAAGGATGGGGGACGTATATTATGATCTCACCGAAGACAATAAAAGGATTCAGCTCAAAGAAGGCGAAAATGTTATAATAAAGCCAGGGCATTTAGTTGTTCTTATTTCAAAGGAGAAGCTTAATATCCCTGATTATATTTTAGGGCGGATAATTAGCAAAGGTTCTCTTTTTAGCATTGGGCTTACACCGGCCTGCACTAATGCAGACCCAGGGTTTGTCGGTAATATAGGTATAGTTACGCAGAATATAAGTAATCAATACATAAAACTACCGCAAGGGGAGTCAATTGCCAAAATAGATTTCTCGCAATTATCAAGTCCAGCAGAAAAGCCGTATAGAGGGCAGCATGGATATCATACGCAAATATGGCCGATAAAAGAGCAGCTACAAAAAGCTCATGCTGACGTAAAAGATGATAGCAGGGTTAAAAGTGAAATGACTGAGGCTTATAGAATCCTTCCTGCTTCGACTGCGCAAATAATAAAAAAAACAATACGATATCAGAAAATAAATTCAATCTTAATGATTCTTCTTGTTTTAGCTAATACGGGTTTGATCGCCGCGGTTAATAAACAGTGGATAGATGTTAGTACTTCCTTTGGCATTAGTATATTAGCCGGTATTGTAGTTTTAATCTCTACAAATTTAGCGGATAAGGTATTTAAAAATGAATATTAATGATTTAAAGAAAGTGCAGATGGAACTCGATAATGAAATCGGATTTCCTGTCAGTTTCAAAAATAATGAATTAAAATATGAACAGGTGACTAAAGATTTAGTTGGTTTGTTCGGCGAGATTGGAGAGTTTTCTAATATCGTAAAAAAAATAAATATAAAGAATGAAAGAAAGGATAGTTACGATCTTGATTTTGATTTAGCCGAGGACCTTCTTAAAGAGGAGTTGATAGATTGTTTTATTTATATCTTAAGGTTATCAGCTATTCTAGATGTTGATATTGAAATGGAGGTTTTGGACAAGATCAATAAAAATAGAGTGCGTTATGATAAACTTAAAAAGTAGGAGGGTTTTTTTTCTTCCAGTAAATACTGGTTATAATGATGACGGAAATCCAAGCGTTGAACTAATTGATTTTTATAGAAAAAGAAGTTCAAATAAAATATATTGCAGTATAGTTGGTAATGTAGTCACGCCTTCTGGGTTTGGAAGTAATGAGCATTGTGTTTTTATGTCTGAAAACTTACTCTGGAAAGATTTAGCTCAAGCAATTAGTGACAATGGTTCAATTCCTGGTGTCCAGATAAGCTCATCTTGGGAAGGATATTCAGGAATTACTAATTTTGTGGCTCGTTCCTATGGTGCTTTTTCTGAGTATAATGAAATAGTCAAAAATATTCATGAAAAAGACATTGATTATATCTTTAGTGACTTTTATTTGGCTGTTGACTTAGCTATAAATGCAGGTTTTAAGCATATACAAATCCATGCTGCCCATGGTTACATAATGAGTTTGCTTATTGATGATCAATTCTGCGAAAATCACTTGTATGCAATTAGCAAGCTTAAAGATCTAATTAAGTATATCAACAGTAAAAATATAGAAACCTCTCTCAGATTCTCTCTAAAAATAGGAGTTCAATGTATTGACAAAATGAGAAGTGACACTATAAGCAGAATTATGTCAATAAACTCCACGTATCATGATATTTCTTTTGGTTTCTATAATATAAATAAAAATATGATTTATCCAGAAACCGCATCTATGCTAATTTCTAGATTTAAAGCTAGTTTAGAAATAATAAAAGAATTTAGCGATAATGAGTTTATAATTTCCGGCAAGTCTCTTAAAAACATATTGGATTTCCTGCCAAATAATGCTTCTATCGGTATCTGTAGAGATTTAATTGCTAATCCAAACTATCTCGATGATTTTAATAATTTTTGTGATGATTGCGGCACATGCCATTACCACTCTTTAGGACAAAAAAAACTCTACTGTGCTAAATGGATGAGCTAAAATTGAATGTGTATAAGATAATGTATATAAAATTCAAATATTTATTTTTTTTATGATTAAAATCAATAAGTTGATGTTGATTCCTTACTCCTGTGATCTTCCGCCAAAGCCTATCTCCAGCTGTCTCTCTTCGCCAATAAATCCTTTTATAATCGATTGGTTATAGAGAGAGTAGTCTGTCTGAATCTACCGTGGTCTACTGGTTTCTACCCTGTGCTGGGGGCATAAAAGTACTGCCATTTTAGAGATGCTTTTCTGTCATGATGAATTAAAAGCGGGCAGAGTCACAGATGTTCCTATCCCCGATGTGAAAGACGTTAGGCGATCACTCAGCTCATGAATTTACATTTATTGGTTTCTAGTATTAGTTCACTAACTCTCTCGTATGGTTATATGTGAATTGTCTTGATGCCTGAGTCCTTGATTATGAGCGATTTATACTAATCTAAATCAATAAATCACCATAAAATCTTCAATAGTACTGATAATAAAGACATGTGCTTAAAAACAGTATTGACATCTGATGTAGAACACGTAGATTGGAATTTAACACCGGTGCAATTAGTAGCGAACTTTTTATTTAGCCGGTGTCCATGTAGCAGATTTAAAATAATGCGATAAAGGTCACGAAATATTTTTTTATGTGAGATTCGTTATGAGTTTACTTATAATTTACTCATGCGATGATGTTTTAAGGTCACGCAGTAAATCTTCATAATCGCATTTTGTGGACGACACGCGATGAGTTAAGGCTTTGTTGTTAATAGTAATGTTCGCGATTTGTGTACTTCAGTATGAGATCGAGAATATCGCGACGAAAGTAAAGCCACGTAACAAAGAGTATATATCGCGAGGGTGATGTACTAATTTAGTCAGTCTTATCAAAAGCATGGCTAAATTTAATAAGTTGGGAATGTTACCATTCAGTTAATATATTGGAGGGCAGAGTTAGTTCTAAACGAAAATATTCCTGTAAAACATGTACATCTTTATAAACAGTACCAAGATAAGTATCACGTTATTAAGTTGATTAATGTTTAATTTTAAATGTGTAGTACCTTAAAAGCCCTGACTAGTGTAGTCGGGGCTTTTATTATTTTGGGACTTGCGCTGTTATGCCGAATAAAAACAGGAGGATGTATGGAGGTCAGGTTGGCGTCACCTGATGAAGCAGGTCAGTTATGGTTGGTAAGGAATAAGGCCATAAGGCATGGGTGTCGAAATGTGTATGATGAAAAAATATTGATAGCTTGGACACCGGATCAGATGCCCGAGGGATATCCTAAGGCAGTGGCGCGTAATCCATTTTTTGTCATCGATGACCCAGTTAGCCAGCTTGCTGTTGCCACTGGGTTTTTAGATCTCTCATCCGGCAGCGTCGAAGCTATTTTTACATTACCTGAATTTGAAGGCCGCGGTATGGCGTCTTTGATTCTGACTGCCATCAAACAAGAAGCAAAACAGCGGGGTTTTGCAAAGTTAACACTGGCCGCAACACCTAATGCATCGGTATTTTATGAAAAGAATGGATTTATACTCATTGGCGAGAGTTTTTATCCATCCCAATTGGCGCAGGCCAACTTGAGATGTATGGATATGGTCTGTTATTTATAGTGTTGTGGGCCTGCTTTGACTTAATAAGCTGTCTCAAGAAATATCAGCAACAGAGGCTCTGGCAATTAACCTACCAGTCACGGCATGCCCTTCAGGAACAAAAATGGGATGCTGTTCAATTAGGCCGCGTATGCGTTGCAGGCAATTTTCTAATAACTGTTCTGAAGGATAGGAAATACAAGTTAGCGGCGGGTAAAGCAGCGAGGCCAGCGGAGAGTCTTCCAGACTTAGCAATGAAACCTCCTGTGGCACGACAATGTTAAATTCACGCATCAGGCGCATAGCTTCAGCGGCATAACTATCGCGTTTTACAATAATGACTGAATAACGGGTAAAGCTGTTAATTAGAGTCAGTAAGGCTTGCTCTACGTTATTTTTTGCGGCTAACAATAACTGCCGGTTAAAAGGCAGTGAGAAGTTTTGCAGTACGTTACGGTAACCCTCTACCATCTGGCGGCTGGCATCATCATCTTCATTATCAATGAGTAACGCGATATTTCTATGGCCTTTACCAATCACGTATCGGCAGGCACTTTCTGTCGCAAACGCATAGTCATAGCCGCGACTGTCTGCTCCGGTAACAGCAAACTGATCGAATGCAATGACGTTCTGCGGCGCGTTAGCGCTGAGTTTCCCCAAGACGACGACAGCCACACATTGATGTTGGAGTTCCTCGATAAACATTTGTTGTTCAGTGTCGTCATTAACATACTGAACAATAAGTGTTTTATTGAGATTTTTCATTGCGCGAGATAGCTGTGGCAATAGAATGGCAGAAAGCTCTGCTTCACAAGTCGGTAGTACAATGCCAACGTAGCTGGAAGTCTGGCTGGCCAGACTTTGGGCGGCAAAACTCGGACGATAATTGAGTTGCTCGACAGCACGTAATACTGCTTCCCGACTTTCGTCGCGCACACCACGTGTTCCGGTAAGAACGCGCGATACCGTGGCTCTGGAAACATTGGCTAACTTGGAAACATCATCGATTGTTGGCATTGCGTCTTCTGCGTAACGATTTTCCCATTATAGTAGCATAAATAACCGAGATAATTGTTCACAGTGTTGCCACTCCTGGCTCTGCTATATCTGTTTATTTATCTGCAATATAGGCAGCCATGCAGCCCCGCGTACTCCACTGGAGTCACCGAATTTAGCTTTCAGAATAGTTGTGCGGCAATCACTTGAGAAAATATATTCCCTGATGACACTGGGCAAATCGTCGTAAAGACTCGCCACGTTAGATAAACCTCCGCCGATGACAATGGCATGAGGGTCTAGCGTATTAATAACAGCAGCAAGACTGCGGGCAAAGGCATCGATAAAATGATGGTAATGTGCCAGCGCGCGGGGCTCTTTTTCTCGGGCGGCGGCGATAATATCTTCGGCGCTGAGTTGCATGTGCCACTGTTGATTAAAACGTTGTGCAAAACCTGTCCCTGAAATAAAACTTTCAACACAGTTTTTCTGACCACAATAACACTGCTGCGCTATACCATCTTGCTCCGTCATAAATCCGGGGAGCGGGTTGTGACCCCATTCTCCGGTAATGGCATTTGGCCCTGAAAGCAGTTTTTTATTCACCACGATACCACCACCACAACCGGTACCCACTATTACACCAAATACTGTGTTATAGCTGGAACCGGCGCCATCTACAGCCTCAGAAAGAGTAAAACAGTCAGCATCATTTGCGAGAAAAACGGGTTGCTTTAAATGCTGAGTTAAATCCCCAGTTAAATCCTGGCCATTCAGTACCAGGCAATTACAGTTTTTAATTAAGCCACTTACTGGATCGATTGTGCCTGGCAGCCCAATACCGAGTGTAAATTCACTACTAGTTTTATTCTTTATTTCATTAATAAAAAAGATCAGGTTATCTATAAAACTTTGATAGCTCTCTTTGCGAGTTGGGCGGCGTTCACGTAGTTGTATTTCTCCATGAGAATCTAATAATACTGCTTCAATTTTAGTGCCGCCAATATCCAGTCCGAGATGAAACATATTAACCTCATAGAGAACTTAAAAAAATGGTCAGAGAGGGTATGCCTCTCTGACTTATAACATGAAATTTGAACTATTATTGTCTGGTGCGGTAAAGGTCGATCAGTTCAGTCACTAATTCTTTTGCCAGGATTGAAGTCATTAAATGATCCTGAGCATGAACCATTACCAGTGTCATTTTGGTTTTTCCTTCACCTTCATCAGCTTCAATGAGTTTGGTTTGTACCAAATGGGCCTGTTTAGCGTAATATTCAGCTTCTTTCATTTTGTCATCGGCATCCGCGAAGTTATTTTCTTTAGCGCTACGTAACGCTTCATAGCATAGGCTTCGTGACTGACCGGCATTAATAATAATGCCCATAACCTGTTCTTCTAATTCCATTAATGACCTCGGTGGTATCGTAATTGTAATTTATGCCGCGCCTGTTTGTGCGGTTGTATTATGTTCTGTGGTTTTGTCTGTTTCCTGTTCCAATAACTGCTTTTCATAAGCCTTGAGGAATGGGAAATACATAACAGCAGAGGTTGCCATGCATATCAGGCACAAAATGACCGGGCTAAACGTCCAGTTGGCAGCCCATGAAGCACCGATTGGTGCAGGGGTTGTCCAAGGTGTCATTTGAACTACTCGGGAGACCAAATCAAAATCCAGTGCGAAGTAGGCGAGTGTGGCGTTGACCATAGGCACGAGTACAAATGGAATAAAGAACAATGGATTCATAATGATAGGGGCACCGAACAAAATAGGCTCATTGATATTGAACATGCCTGGCACAATACCCATTCGGCCAATTGTGCGTAGATGAACTGCTTTGCTGCGCATGAGTAGCAATGCTAGTGGTAGTGTGGAACCCACGCCGCCAATAAGCAGATAGTGATCCCAGAATCCCTGCACATAGATGTGTGGAATAGCCTGACTAGCCGCCATTGCCGCCTGGTTTACAGACAGATTTGCCATCCAGAATGGGTTCATAATACCTGTGACAATCAGTGCGCCGTGAATACCGGCAAACCATAATACTTGGCAAACCAGTACCGAGATTAAAATAGCAGGTAGGGTATCAGAGGCTGCAACCAAGGGTTTTACCAGCGACATAATAGCTTCAGGAATAATCATTCCCAATTGCGCTTCAATAAATAAATTAAGTGGATGCAGAGTCAGGATGACCGCTAGAACAGGAATTAAAATCTCAAATGAGCGAGCAACACCGGTTGGAACTTCAGGTGGCAGACGGATAGTAATATTATGACGCTTGAGAAAGGCATAAAGTTCAGTGGAATAGATAGCGACCAGAATAGCGGTAAAAATTCCCTGGCCAGAAAAATAAGCTGTGGATATTTGTCCGTCTCTTAAGGGGGCAGCAACCAATAAGAATGCCATCAGCGATAACATGCCCGAAGTTAAAGGATCGAGATTATGGTGGCGCGCTAAACTCGCTGCGATCCCAACTGCAATAAATAGGGTCATGATCCCCATGCTGAAATTAAAAGGCAGCATTAAGCTGGCACGATGTTCTAATGAAAATTGCAACCAGGCGCGAGCGAATCCCCAAGTTGTATCAGGCGAGAAAGGTGGAAATATAAAAACTAACATGAATGAACCAACAATCATGAAAGGGAGTGCGGCAATAAATCCATCACGAATGGATGTAACATATTTCTGCTGACCTATTGCGCCCGCCATTGGCGTGATCTTCTGTTCAATCACGTCGATTAATTTACTGTACAGAGAACCCATGGCTTATCCCTTATTTGTTATTATCAATTAGTGAAAGGGCAAAATCTAAAACCGCGGCACCTTTTTGCATGCCGTAATCCATCATATTGATGGGTTCGACTTTAATGCCGTATGCATTGGCTTTATTCTGTAGATCATGTTGCATATATTTCACCTGTGGCCCTAATAAAACGACCTGATAATCTCCAACGTTCTGTTCAAACTCCACGACACCGAAAGCCTTAATATCAACTTCAAGATTTCTTTTCTCCGCTTCCTCAACCATTTTCTTCACCAGCATGCTGGTAGACATTCCCGCAGAACAACAAAGCATGATTTTTTTCATGGGTAGCTCCGAAATAAATAACGACAGTGATAACGAGCGGACTATAGCCATGATGGAAATAAACGGAAAGCGCTTTCCGTTTATGGATCATTTAAATGTGAGCCTGATCACCAGATGGAGGCTTTCGCTTTGCTGTGATGTACGCCATCATCCTTCCATAAAACAGCTCCAGAAAGGTTCCACCATGAATATCCAGATCATGAATGTTGCCGTCGCTCTGATTGAGCAGCGCCTGACTCCCTTTGCCAATATGCTTACCCGCAACCATCACATCACGGCTATGCGCGACAGCTTTGCTCTGGCAATGCCCTTTGTGATCGTAGGTAGCTTGATGGTTCCACTGATTTTTCCGCCATTTTCTATCAATATTGATGGCCGCTTCGGGACGTGGTATTTGCTTTTTCGGCCAATACTGATGCCTATCTTTGAACTAACATTAGGCCTGATCTCGTTGATTATTGCCTTTGGTGCCAGTGCCAGCCTGGCTAAGCAATATCGACTACCTGAACGGCTTGCTGGGCTCACTGGCTGCCTGGCTTTTCTGATGTTTATTGGGTTCAAAGAGGGCACCGCACCCAATATATTTTTAAGTGGGATGGGGATGTTTACTGCCTTGTTCTCAAGTTTTTATTCCATTGAAATAATAAGATTTTTCTATAAAAAAGGTTGGTGCATACGCTTACCTCAGGAAGTCCCTCTGATGACGCGTAATAGCTTTCAGTTATTGGTCCCGCTATTGGTCATTATGTTGTCCATTAGCGTGATGAATACGCTATTGCAGCTTTCGACAGGAATGATGTTACCGAATCTGATCAGTGAAGCACTCCGCCCGTTAATCATTGCCTCTGATACTCTGACAGCTATTTTGATTTCCTTACTTATTTGTCAGTTATTGTGGTTTGTTGGTATTCACGGCGCACTGATTGTCACAGGTATTATGAACCCATTTTGGATGACATATTTAGTTGAAAATCAAGAGGCTCTGGCTAATGGTGTGATCCAGCTACCCCATATTTATTTACAAGGATTCTGGGATTTTTACTTATTAATTGGCGGCATTGGCTCAACATTGCCGCTGGTTTTTATGGCGATGCGCAGCCGCTCCAGCCAGCTCAAAAGTGTTGGAAAAATTGGTTTGATCCCCTCGCTGTTTAATATCAATGAACCCATTTTATTTGGTTTTCCAATTATTCTTAACCCTGTGTTTTTATTGCCATTTATTGGTGTTCCGATGATCAATGCCTGCATTGCCTGGTATCTTACTCATCTAGGGGTATTGGACAGAGCGGTTGCTATGTTGCCCTGGTCTATGCCCTCACCCTTAGGCGCTGCATGGGCTGCGAACGGTAGTTGGAAAAACATGTGTATGTGCTTGTTTGCCATCTTCAACTCCTGGATGTTATATCGCCCTTTCTTTTGTGTGTATGAAAAGCAACTTGCTGATTTAGAAAGTAAATAATAGATACTGTTTTCTCGCCATTGATGTGCTTACCCGTTGTTAGGGTTGGCACTCCCCGCCCTCTACAACTAAAAATGCGACTCCAATCACAATTCTAAGGGGATTACAGGCGAATTTGTGACTTGATCCGGCAAATACGGAAAGCGCTTTCCGTTATTGGATGTACATTTCCGTTTCTATTCCGTAAATTTCCCGACGCGTTATTCAGATGCTATTCCAATCAAAAAAAACACAAGGGAAATTATGAAAAGTCTGAACCAATTAATGCCTCTGTCTTTGCTCATCCTGACGGCCATGAGTCATCAGGCCAGTGCAGAAAAATATGATTTCGCGTTACATGGTTATATTCGCTCTGGCATTTTGGCTAATAGCGATGGTAACCGTGTCGATTCTGTTGGCTTGATGCCTGATGGGAAATGGCGTCTTGGTAACGAAGATGATACGAAAATTGAATTAGTTCCGCGGGTTACGCTGACATCAGACTCTGGTGCAGTGGCCAAAATTCAGGCCAATATCACCCATCAAAGTAAATGTACCTCTGACTGGAACTGTCTGGATGAAGATGGCAAGGCAGTACAATTTCGTGAAGGTTATGTCGAAATGACTAACCTCGACTTTGCTCCTGAAGTGGCTTTTTGGGGCGGAAAACGCTACAGCAGTTCCAACACCTCAAGCCATCAGTTTGACTGGGAATATATTCAATACAACGGGACTGGGGGCGGGTTCGATAACCTGGACTTAGGCTTCGCACGTTTTGATGCTGGTATCTACGCTTTTACTCCAACCGATGAAAGCAAAGCATTCCCGGTGGATAAAAGTGATCAGGGCTACCCCGATGATTATTCCCTGAACCTATGGTTGAAGAAGATTGGTGGGTCTCCCATTGACCTGGAAGTGGTCGGTCATCACATGAATAACAGCGAAAAACATGTGGATGCGGCGGAAAAAGGTTATGGCTTCACGGGTATTTATAATTTCGACGGATTTTATGGCGTCGCTGGCGGATATTCCAAATTCGTTGTGCAGTATGGTCGAGGGCTGGCCGCGGGGGATTCTTTGGGTAAGAACGGCTGGGGGTGGGCCAACCTGGAAGATACTCAATCCTGGCGAGTGGTGCTTGACGGGGTGGCCTCACTGGGTGAATGGGATATTGCTACCTTTGCCTACTACCAAAAAGATAAAAACTACCGTTGGTGGAGCAGTGATGAGAAAGGTTGGGGGCGGACAAGCTGGGTCGCCGGAGTTCGTCCTTATCAGCAAATTACCAAACACTTCGCTATGCAATATGAAGTGGGTTATGAGTATTTGGATGATGACAACTACAAAGGTGTTGATGGCAAAGGAAAAGGCGGCTTAACCAAAGTCACTATTGCCCCAACATTGACTTTCGATTCCGGATTCTGGAGCCGCCCACAACTGCGCGTTTTTGCCACTTATGCCAAATGGGATAAAGGCGTATCTGATGCCCTTGATGGCAATTACAACTGGGACACCAATAGTATCAGCGCCGGAGGTTATAGCCGTAGTGGGAAAACCGACACGCTGAACTTTGGTATTCAAGCTGAAGTGTGGTTCTAAGGGGCGAATGATGAAAATTATCCGAAGAAAAACGCTGTTGCTATCCCTGTTATCAGCATTGGCAAGCGCGGGTGTGATGGCGGCTGAACAGTCTCATTTTGAGCACTTTATTACTCGTCAGGGCGCGGAGTTAATGGAGGGAGACAAGACCTTTCGGTTTGCCGGGATTCATGCGCCTGAATTACACCGCATTGAAGATGATGCTCGTGGCACCTGTAAAGCGGATCCGCGAGGGTGGGGGCAATATTTTAAATGGCCGACTGCTCAAGAGCAGGAAAATTGGATCAAGGCGATGGTAGCAACTGGTGCGAAAGCCCAGCGCGTCTACGTACTATCAGTTCAGCAGGAGAATGATAAAGGCTGCGGACGTGAAACTCATATTCTGGCACCTTCCACACCGGATGGTATGCCACGGCTGAACGAAAAAGCGATGACGGTTTATGACAACATGATAGCCGAAGCTGATAAGCAAGGGCTGCGGCTTATCTTGCCGTTTATTGACCACTGGTGGTGGTGGGGAGGTCGAGAACAATTAGCTGCGTTTTATCACGAAAAACCTGAGGCATTTTACGATACCTCCAGCAAAACCTATCAGGCTTATAAAGATGTTATCCGTCAGGTTATTACCCGAACCAATACGGTTACTGGCCGCCCCTATTATGATGAAAAAGCCATTATGGCTTGGGAAACGGGTAACGAACTGGAGGATACCAACGCGGCCTTTTTGCACGAAACGGCCGCGTGGATTAAAAAGTTGGCTCCGCATCAATTAGTGGTCGATGGCACTTATAAGAAGATTAATGATTTCTCAGTTAATGATCCGAATGTCGATATCGTCAGCAATCACTATTACACCAACGCTGGCAATAACCACCCGGATCAGGTGAAGAAAGACTTAACGGCTATCGGTGGCAAAAAAGTTTATCTGGTGGGCGAGTTTGGTCTTCTGGACAGCAGTGAACTGAATAGCATTATGCAGTCTATTGTTCACACCGATGTTAATGGTGCCAAGGCCGCAGGGGGCTTTATCTGGGGCTTCCGTGGGCATCGCCAGGATGGGGGATTTTACTGGCACAAAGAGTACACCGGTCACTACAGTTATCACTTACCTGGCTTCCCTGAAGGAAAGGTAAATCAGGAAATGGATGTGGTGAATCTGGTGCGTACTGCTTCTGCACAGATGTCCGGGCTTGATAAGGCCCCACCATTGCCAGTACCCGATGCACCACAGTTACACGCTAGCCGATCACCATTCGCAATTAATTGGATGGGGGCCGCTGTTGGCCGTAGTTATGACGTAGAGCGCGCAGACAGTGAAAATGGCCCATGGAAAGTAGTAGGTCATGACATTTCTGACGGTATTCAGGCGTGGGACCCAGCCAAAATGGACTTGTTCCGCGATGATTATTCTACTTTGACATTAGGTAAAACCTACTATTACCGAGTAGTAGCCAAGAACGAATCCGGCAAATCTGCTCCGTCCAACGTTATCAGCATTACCCATCACCAGAAAAATCAGGCTCCGGTTATCGAGCTGAATGATAAGGCGACGACCACGCAGGATAAGGGAATCGGCCTTGATGCTCGTTGGCAGGACGATAACTTGCCCGGCCATGGTGTGAGTGTGAAATGGACGAGTAGCGGCAAGCACCAGGCACATTTTTGTCACGATGATCAGGCCTCCACTCGTGTTTGGTTCCCAGCGGCAGGGAATTACTCACTGACCTTTACTGCGGATGATGGGTTACTAAAAAGCCGCAAAGTGGTTGAGGTTGCGGTGAGTAAAGCAACCGCTAAAGCGCCAGCGGACTACTGCAATTTTGCCAGCTCACAACTCGGTATTAACGACGGCAAAGTGAATGTGGTGAAGAGTGATGAAAACCAGCTTGCCACCGGAGATGATGGGTTCCTCGGGCCGTTTGTCAACGAAGGCGATAAAGTCTCCTGGCATATTAATGCGCCATGGGACGGTGCATACAAACTGCATATTTTCTTTAATGGTAAATGGGGCGGTAAGAAAAACTCGATTCAGGTAAACAGTGATAATCCACTACAAATTGAATTCCCGGAAACCGATGAAAAAGGTCAGGAAATGGTGGTGCCGGTACAACTAAAACAGGGGGAGAACACCCTTGGTTTTGGTAAGTTTTCCGGTGACTGGGGCTATATGTTCATTAAGTCCATGCAGGTGACAGCAGAGTAGTTTTTTTCGCTGCGCCTTCACTGGCGCAGCCTTTTCAGGTGCCAGGCACCGGAATCCTTAGGAGGTTATATGACAACATATCAGTTCCCCGCTGGTTTTTTCTGGGGGGCAGCGGCGTCTGGTCCACAGACTGAAGGCACTGACAATAAACCGCACCGATCCATTTGGGACAGCTGGTTTGCCAGTCATCCAGAGCGTTTCTTTCAACAAATCGGCCCGACCAAAGTGTGCGAAACACTGCACAAATATAAAGAAGACGTCGCGCTGATGAAAAACATTGGCTTTAACTCATTTCGCACGTCAATTCAGTGGTCGCGTTTGATTGAGGATTTTGAAACGGGTAAACCGAACGATGATGCGGTGCGCTTTTATCATGACTATTTTGACGAGATGATCCGCAATGGCATTGAACCAATAATTAATCTTTATCATTTTGACATGCCAGAAGAATTACAAAATCGTTATGGTGGGTTTGAATCTCGCTACGTAGCCGAGTTGTTCGCCCATTTTGCCAAAACAGCTTTTGAACTGTTTGGTCATAAAATTAAATACTGGACCACTTTCAACGAACCGATCGTCCCGGTGGAAGGCGGATATCTGTATGACTTCCATTACCCGTGTAAAAAAGATGGCAAACTGGCCGCTCAGGTAGCATTCAATATCATGCTGGCGCATGCTAAAGCGGTAAAATGTTATCGCGAACTGCACCTTACCGGAGAAATTGGTGTGGTGCTTAATCTCACACCTTCCTATACCCGTAGCGATTCGCCGGAAGACCAAAAAGCAGCCTGGTATGCCGATTTACTCTTTAACCGCAGCTTCCTCGACCCTTTAGTGAAACATCAGTTTCCTCAAGAGCTGTGTGAAATACTGGCAACCCATGATTGCCTACCCACCGTCAGCAAAGAAGATGTCTGCTTAATTACCGACTCTTGCATAGATTTTTTGGGGGTAAATTACTATGTTCCTCGTCGGGTAAAGGCGCGCGAAAGCGAATACACCCTTGATTATTTTACCCCAGAATATTACTTCGAAAATTATGTCGATCCTGATGGTCGTTTTAACCCCTACCGTGATAATAACGAAATTCTGCCGCAGGCTATTTATGATATTGCGGCCAATATTCGTGACAATTACGGCAATATTAAATGGTATCTGGCTGAAATTGGCATTGCCATGGATTTGGCATCAGAAGGGCCAGTGCAGGTAGATGGCGTGATTGATGACAGTTTTCGTATTGCCTTAATGGAAGAACATTTGGTTCAGTTGCATCGGGCAATCAATGAGGGAGCGAATTGTTTTGGTGTCCATCAGTGGACGTTTATTGATAACTGGTCATGGATTAACTCTTTTAAACGGCGTTATGGTTTCTATCGGCTGGATTTGGCTACTGGCGAACGGCAAATAAAACGCAATGGGTTGTGGTTTAAATCTCTTGCTGAAACTAACCAGTTTAGCCGACAGGATTAAGCCATTAAAGGAGTGAAGGTTATGAGCAGCAAGCTATCGCGCTGTTTTTATCAGCTTGATAATAGAGTTAAAAATTATGCCTGGGGAAGCCGTACTGCGCTAAACCAATTGTTTAATATCCCTAATCCTGATGGGCAACCGCAGGCCGAACTGTGGATGGGCGTCCACCCGGCGGGAGTTTCTACTATCAATGAGCAGAGCCAGATTAAAGCATTATCGGATGTGATCGCTGGGGATAAATGTCGAATTCTGGGGACATCAACGGCGGAGCGTTTCGGTGATCTGCCTTTTTTGTTGAAAATACTGTCTGCTGAAAGTGCTCTGTCTATTCAGGTTCATCCCCAAAAAGCGCAGGCTGAAACCGGATTTTGGCAGCAGCAACGGCAACCACATCGCGCCGCATCACCTGATTATAATGATACTAACCATAAGCCTGAACTGGTTTATGCCATAACACCTTTTCAGGCCATGAATGGCTTTCGGGAAGTTGACCAGATAATTGCACACTTTAAAATACTCGATATACCCGCCATTACTGCGGCGCTCGATGCCTTGATAACTCAGCCGAATGCTGACGGTTTGAAGCTGTTTTTCGTCACGCTGATGCAGTTAACACCCGAATTGTGCCAACAGGTGGTACGACAGCTGGTGAGTCAGGCGTCGGCTTGCTTCTCACCAGAACTGGCAACATTGATTCATAACCTCAATCAATCCTATCCAGATGATATCGGTGTTTTTGCTCCCTTATTATTAAATTGCATTACTTTGGCACCAGGGGAGGCGATGTTTCTACAGCCGGGCACACTTCATGCCTACGTAAAAGGTACGGCTATTGAAGTCATGGCCAGCTCTGATAACGTGTTGCGTGCAGGGCTTACCAGCAAAAAAATCAATCCTTCTGAGTTGGTGCTGTGTACGACGTTTACCTCTATAAAGCCCAATGATTTACTCCTGAGACCCAGCCAAACCCAAGAGTGCTTTAATTACAGCGTTCCGGTAGATGATTTCCGCTTTTGTATTTTCTCCAATGTGGAGAGCCGAGCGATAACCGCCGATAGTGCCGAAATTATTTTGGTCATCAGTGGCGTTGCCACACTCCATCATGCCAGTGGTGAAGCATTAATATTAAACGCAGGGCAGTCTGCATTTATTCCGGCCTTCGTCGGTCAATTTACCCTCACTTGTTCTGGCAAGGTTTGCAGAGTGTATTGTTGATAAGATTGTAATTTCTGGCTTTTATTAATGAAAATATAAGCCAGTTTTTTATTTAATTTATTTTTTTTAAAATAAATTCGCGCTATTTTTATCTCCATTAGAAAATTCACTCATACTATTCTTTTTAATATTTTTTAATCTTGTCTTAAAATGTTTATCTTCGATTAACTAATAACCCTGTTAACCGAAAGAGGATATATGTCAAATCGCAAAAATTTGACACCGGCTGAAGTAGACCAGCTATTAGCTGCAACTCATCACGACACCCATTATTTAAAAAAAACGTAAAGCATTACATGCATGGTTAAATATATGTGATAAGTATAAAGGCTCAGATAGTGAGTGGTTATTCTTATCAGAAAAAGGAAGTCGTTTATCCAGATAACGTATTTACTGGCTAATTCGTCATTATATTGAGTTAGCTGATCTTACTATTGCCGCGCATCCTTATGTATTAAGATATGGCTGTGGTTTCGCATTGGCAGACCGGAGAATTGATACTTGTTTAATGCAGGGTTATCTTGGTTAACGTAATATTAATAACACGGTAATATATACATAAGGAAACGCTGAGAGGTTTAAATAAATATGGTGATTAGAGTGTGGTGATTTATTTCTCTGGGTGCGCTTTAGTTCAAAGCGAATCGTCTTGTTTTAAATTAAATTCTCATAAATTGTTTATTTGGCGAGGAATGATCTCGCTGAACTAAATAAAAATGTGGCGATATGACTCTATGTCAGAAATAACGTTTTACATCAAGAAATAGTGTCTTTTTAAGGAATGTATTTATGAAAAATAATCTGATAGCTGCGGCGGCCCGTTACATTGCGATTACTGCACCCGTAACCGCAGGGCCGGCTAATTCAACTGCCAGCTTCACCGTTAACTATACCATCCCACATCGTCTAAATGTGGATAGGATTTGATATTCGGGCTAGTTAGCGCCAACTCGTTCCCAGAAACATGACTGGAATATTCACCATGAAATTTATGTTAGTCACACTGGCGGTCGTATTGTTATTACAGGCTAGTGCAACACCGGCGGGCGTCATTATTGGCGGAACCCGGCTGGTTTACGGCGGAGGTAGCAAGGAGTCTTTACTGAGCGTCAATAATCCAAGCAAAACACCGTATCTGATTCAACCCAAGATTGAATCAGATACGGTGGCGCTGAGAAAGCCCCTTTTTAAATATCGGAACAAATCGGATGAAAACCATTTACTGCCCAGTTGGGCGGCTAATGATATTGGCTCTTTGGCTTGCCACTTTGTTGGGGGGGGCCTCTGCAAGTGTGCGGGCCGAAGAGCACTTTAACTCGGCATTGCTGGAAATTGATAACCAGCAACAAAGCCACACTGATCTATCGGTGTTTGAGCAGGAGCCCAATCAGGCATCCGGCACCTATCGTGTCGACATTTATATCAATAATGAGTTGTTGGATACTCGTGATGTGGTGTTTAGCATGCAAAAAAATGCTGTAGGTAAAGAGAGCCTCCAGCCCTGCCTGAGTGCCAAAGCATTGGCGGAGGTTGGGGTTAAAATTGAAGCTTTCCCACAACTGGGGGATAGCGAATGTGCGGATCTTAGCGCTATTCCGCAGGCCAGCGCCGAGTTTCGTGTGAGTACGCAGCAGTTGTTGATCAGTATCCCGCAGGCAGCCATCACCGACAAAGCGCGTGGCTATGTAGAACCCAGCCAATGGGATGATGGTATTACGGCGTTGTTACTTAATTACAGTGTCAGTGGTGCGCAAAATAGTCCCCGTAATGGCAAGAATAATGATAGCAATAGCCAATATGCCAACCTGCGGCCCGGCTTTAACATTGGTCCGTGGCGACTGAGTAGCTATATCACCTGGAATCGCAGTAGTGGCCGTCAGGACCAGTGGGACACCGTGTATACCTATGTACAGCGCAATATTATTGCATTGAAGAGTCAGTTGATTTTGGGTGATAGCAATTCGCTGGCCGATGTGTTTGATGGTGTGCCATTTCGTGGCGCGCAACTGGCTTCTGATGATGACATGGTGCCCGATAGCTTGAAAGGGTATGCGCCAGTGGTACGTGGTATAGCCCATAGCAATGCTGAAGTGACTATCCGTCAGAATGGTTATGTCGTTTATCAACATTTTGTCGCACCAGGTGCATTTGAAATCACAGATATGTTTCCAACGGGTACCAGTGGTGATCTCTATGTAACGGTAAAAGAAGCTGATGGCAGCGAACAACTGATTGTGGTGCCTTTTGCTTCCTTGCCGGTATTGCTGCGGGAAGGGCGACTGAAATATGCACTCACCGGTGGACAATATCGTTCCTACAACAGCCGTATTGAGAGAACTCCCTTTGTGCAAGGTACGGGCATCTATGGATTGCCTTATGGCATAACAATTTATGGTGGTATTCAGGGCGCGAGTCACTATCAATCTTTAGCTTGCGGGCTGGGAGATAATCTGGGGAAGTTGGGTGCGGTATCAGTGGATGTCACACATGCCCAAGCCACCATGCAAAACCAACCACAGAGAAGTGGCCAATCTCTGCGGACTCGATATAGCAAGAATATGGCACAAACAGGAACCAACATTGCCATTGCGGGTTACCGCTACGCAACCGCAGGTTATTACAACTTGCAGGAGACACTGGATAGTTATCGTAAAGGTCAGAATACCGCCCTGGCAGAGCGTCGCCGCAATCGTGCTGAGGCGACCATGACTCAGAGTTTGTGGCAGGAAATCGGTTCAGTGTCACTTAGTTTGGTGAATGAGGATTACTGGAACAGTAATCGACGTTTGCAATCCTACGGAGTGGGCTACAACAACAGTTGGCACAAGGTTAGCTATGGTATGAATTACAGCTATAACCTTAATTTTATGGCCAGTAGTGCAGGTAGCGGTAAAAAATATGGAAAAGATCAGGTTATTGCTTTCAATATTAGTGTGCCATTAGCCATTTTACTGGGTAACACTTATGCCAGTTACACCATGAATACCAGCAAGAAGGGGAGTACCACTCAAATTGCTGGCCTAAAGGGTACCGCACTGGCTGGTAATAATCTGAGCTGGAATGCACAGCAAGGTTATGGTAGCCAGAGGCAAGGTAATAGCGGCAATCTGGCTGCGGATTATCGCGGTACCTATGGTGCGATCAACGCCGGTTATGCCTATGACAATGACATGCAGCGGGTGAACTATGGGGTACAGGGCGGAATAGTGGCACACAGCGATGGTGTTACCTTTGGTCAACCATTAGGTGAAACCATCGCGCTGGTTAAAGCTCCAGGAGCAAAGTCTGTGGAACTGAGCAGTCAGACAGGGGTGAAAACCGATTATCGCGGCTATGCTATTGTGCCTTACATCAGTCCTTACCGTAAAAATAAGATAGCACTGAATAGTGCGACGCTTTCGGATGATGTGGAGCTTAACCAGAATACCCAGAATGTGGTGCCGACGCGTGGTGCGGTAGTACGAGCCAGCTTTGTTACCCAGATTGGTGGGCGTGCGATGATGACGCTACTGCGCCCTGATGGAGCACCAGTGCCATTTGGCGCCACCGTGAGCGATATGGCTACCAAGGGCCAGGGTTTTATTGTCGGTGATACTGGGCAGGTTTATCTAACCGGGTTGGCAGACAGCGGCCAATTAATTGTGAAATGGGGCCATGACACTTCGCAGCAGTGCCATGTGGATTATTCCCTCTCTGGAAAAATAGAAACAAATAGCGTTCATATGCTGCACGGACAGTGTGGATAAAAAGAGTAATTAATATGAGAATGTTGATATTAGTTGATATCGCTATCTTCAGCAGAATTTAATAACTATATCTATCAAAAGACATCGTCGGCTGGCAATAAACTCATTCTCTTCGCGCCAGATATTATCAAGCCGGTAATGCTGTTACAGCAGATATTGCGAACCCGACAGCAACGTTAGATGTTATTCATAGATAATATTTAATGGGGTTGTAAGTATATGTATCCCAGCTAACTGGCCATAATCACGCATCAAACGATGCAGCTGCTGGCGCGAAAGCTGGCCACCATGTCGTGATAGAAAAAGAAAATCGCTATCAGCCTCCAGATATTGAGCACGCAGCGCCAGTTAGGCGAGTATGGCAGCTTTTTCATGAGGTTGAATCGGATGTTGTACTGAAAAACCGTTTTTTAAACGTGAAACATTCAGGCGATTGCCAGCCAAATCCACATCCTGTAACCGTAAGCTACGAAGCTCAGTGGTGCGTAAGCCGTGGATAAAACACATCAACAGCATGCATTTATCACGGCTGTATTTTTATTAGCAGGAATTGCGTCAAGCAGACGTTCAACTTCGTTTCTACTTAGGAATTTTCGGTTAACCATGTTAAGAATTGCCTCGGTAATATTTTAGGTTTATTGCAAGCGGCAGGTCGCTTGCTGAATGACGCTATTTAAAATCAAGGCGATTTTTTGAGTAATCGACAGGATGGAATTGCTATTTTCTGAAATTCAGAATATCAACATTAGGCGATGCTTAAGGTGGTAAACGCTGGGGTAGTCTGCACTATGCATAAACAATTTGATTATAATTTAATTAAGTTTTTGGTCGCCGTGGTTGATGCTCGGAGTATGTCCAGTGCATCAGAAAAATTGGATATGGCCCCCTCTGGTATTAGTCATGCTATTGGAAAATTGAGAGAATACTACAAAATTTCGCTTTAAAAACAGTGCAATGTGATTTTTTCACTAAAAGAAGTAGCCATGTTTATGCCTATATGCATAAAGCGCAGAAGCACGATGCAAACTTACTGCAACTTATCGGCATCATGCAGAAGACATTCTGAGTCAATTGTATTACTTCCCTCTGATACACAGTCCGCAGTTTGCCTGCGGGAATCCCGCATTTTGAATGTCGTAATGTAAAATTCGTGTGAAATATATGTGACTCCGTGCGCAAAAACAGACCAATTTTATGCTGGTTTCTTTGGCAAAATCACGTCGAAAATCCTCCTACTTTGTCTTAGTACGAAGTGAGAATTCTTATAACCAATTAATTTTAAACATTATTAATATTATTCGTTTTCAGATGAGTGGTGGCTTATCGCTGTTTTTCTGGTGCTTGATTGTACTTGTCTATACGAGTATATGTTAATAAATATTCAAACTAAGTAATGTCGTTGATACCTGAAAAACTGGTTGAAGGAAATTGCCGTGACTGCCCAAAATAGATTCCGTGATACTGAGATTCGAGCTTCGCGTGGCACAAAACTGACTGCTAAAAGTTGGATGACCGAAGCCCCGCTGCGTATGTTAATGAATAATCTCGACCCCGAAGTGGCTGAGAATCCAAAAGAATTAGTGGTTTACGGTGGTATTGGTCGTGCGGCCCGTAACTGGGAATGCTATGACAAGATTGTCGAAAGCCTCACTCATCTGAATGATGACGAGACCTTATTGATTCAATCTGGTAAGCCCGTAGGCGTCTTTAAAACCCACAGTAATGCACCGAGGGTGCTGATTGCTAATTCTAATTTAGTTCCGCATTGGGCTAATTGGGAACATTTTAATGAGTTGGACGCCAAAGGGTTGGCCATGTACGGCCAGATGACGGCGGGCAGTTGGATCTATATTGGTAGCCAGGGCATTGTACAGGGCACCTATGAAACCTTTGTCGAAGCGGGGCGGCAACACTTTGGCGGTAGCTTGAAAGGGCGCTGGGTATTAACGGCTGGGCTGGGTGGCATGGGAGGCGCGCAACCACTGGCAGCTACCTTGGCCGGAGCTTGCTCTTTGAATATTGAATGCCAGCAAAGCCGTATCGATTTCCGCCTCAAAACCCGCTATGTCGATGAACAAGCAACAGATCTTGATGATGCGTTGGCGCGCATCAAAAAATACACTTCTGCTGGCAAAGCTGTTTCTATCGCATTATGTGGCAATGCAGCTGAAATCTTACCTGAATTGGTACGCCGTGGGGTTCGTCCGGATATGGTGACCGACCAAACCAGTGCTCATGATCCGCTGAATGGCTATCTGCCAAAAGGCTGGAACTGGGAAGAATATCGCCGCCGTGCCCAAAGTGAGCCGGTGCTGGTGGTGAATGCAGCCAAAACTTCAATGGCAGAACATGTTGAAGCAATGCTGGCTTTCCACAATATGGGCATCCCGACTTTTGACTACGGCAACAATATCCGTCAGATGGCGCAAGATATGGGTGTTACCCATGCATTTGATTTCCCGGGTTTTGTTCCTGCTTATATTCGCCCATTATTCTGTCGCGGTGTTGGCCCATTCCGCTGGGCCGCGCTTTCCGGTGACGCCGAAGATATTTATAAGACGGATGCGAAGGTTAAAGAACTTATCCCAGATGATGAGCATTTACATCACTGGCTGGATATGGCCCGTGAGCGTATTAGTTTCCAAGGGCTACCGGCTCGTATCTGCTGGGTTGGCTTGGGGCAGCGCGCTAAATTAGGTTTAGCCTTCAATGAGATGGTACGAACAGGTGAGCTGTCAGCGCCGATTGTGATTGGGCGTGATCATCTTGATTCCGGCTCGGTCGCCAGCCCTAATCGCGAAACCGAAGCCATGCAGGATGGTTCTGATGCCGTCTCTGACTGGCCGCTGCTCAATGCATTGCTGAATACTGCCAGTGGCGCGACTTGGGTATCACTGCATCATGGTGGTGGCGTTGGTATGGGCTTCTCGCAACATTCGGGCATGGTAGTGGTATGTGATGGTAGCGACGATGCAGCCGAACGTATCGCCCGAGTATTACATAATGATCCAGCTACTGGTGTAATGCGTCATGCAGATGCGGGTTATGACATCGCGATTAATTGTGCACAAGAGCAGGGGCTTAACCTGCCAATGATTGCCGCAACTCAGGGGAAAAAAGCATGAAAACAACAATGACACTGCGTCCCGGCCAGATGACGCTGGCTGATTTGCGACATATTTATCAGCACCCGGTAAAAATAACTTTGGATGAAAGTGCTTATGCACCTATTCAGCAAAGTGTGGATTGCGTACAGAAAATATTGGCAGAGAAACGTACTGCGTATGGTATCAACACTGGATTTGGTCTGTTGGCCTCCACGCGTATTGCGACAGAAGATTTGGAAAACCTACAGCGCTCGATTGTCCTTTCCCATGCAGCAGGTGTTGGGGAACCCAATGATGACGCGATTGTACGCTTGATTATGGTATTGAAAATCAATAGCCTGGCGCGTGGTTTTTCGGGTATCAGGCTTGAGGTTATTCAGGCGTTGATAACATTAGTTAATGCACAAGTTTATCCACATATACCCCTAAAAGGCTCAGTGGGTGCTTCTGGTGATCTGGCTCCGTTGGCACACATGAGTTTGCTGCTGCTCGGTGAAGGTAAAGCCCGCTATCAAGGGGAATGGTTGGATGCTCGCGCAGCGCTGGCTAAAGCCGGTTTGCAACCGCTGACATTGGCGGCAAAAGAAGGGTTGGCACTCCTTAATGGTACTCAGGTTTCCACTGCTTATGCTTTGCGCGGCTTGTTTGAAGCGGAAGACCTTTATGCCGCAGCCTCTGTCTTTGGCAGCCTGACGGTTGAAGCGGCATTAGGTTCTCGTAGCCCGTTTGATGCCCGTATTCATGCGGTTAGAGGCCAGCGTGGGCAAATTGATGCCGCCAGCACTTATCGTCATTTGCTTGGTGAACGTAGCGAAGTCTCTGAATCTCACCGTAATTGTGACAAAGTTCAAGACCCATACTCTCTGCGTTGTCAGCCACAGGTGATGGGGGCTTGTCTGACCCAAATGCGCCAAGCTGCTGAAGTTCTGGCGATTGAATCTAATGCGGTGTCAGATAATCCATTGGTATTTGCTGAGCAGGGCGATGTATTGTCTGGCGGTAACTTCCATGCCGAACCAGTTGCAATGGCGGCAGATAATCTGGCGCTGGCGCTGGCAGAAATCGGCTCGTTAGCAGAACGCCGTATTTCGCTGTTAATGGATAAACATATGTCGCAGCTACCACCATTTCTGGTGGAGAACGGCGGCGTAAACTCAGGTTTTATGATTGCGCAGGTTACGGCGGCGGCACTAACCAGTGAGAATAAAGGACTGGCATTCCCCTCCAGTGTTGACAGCATCCCAACTTCAGCGAATCAGGAAGACCATGTTTCTATGGCGCCCCGTGCAGGTAAGCGCTTATGGGAGATGGCTGAAAACGTGCGCGGCATTCTGGCTGTTGAGTGGTTGGCTGCATGTCAGGGGCTGGATCTGCGCAAAGGCCTGAAAACATCAGATGCTCTGGAACCAGCTCGCTTGTTACTGCGTAAGCATGTGTCCTACTACGAAAAAGACCGTTTCTTTGCCCCCGATATTGAAGCTGCCAGCCAGCTCATTGCTCTGCGTCATATGAATGAACTGATGCCTGCGCATCTACTACCAAGTCTTTAATAACGAATAATAAGCATTTAAAAACATTGGCCTATAGGTGATCCCGGTAACCGGGATCACCCTCTCTGAACCCCTGCCTGTAAGGGCTCAAATCTTGCGAGAATGTACCATGAAGAATGATTCATCCACGCTCAAACGCGGCCTTAGCGCCCGGCATATCCGGTTTATGGCGTTAGGTTCTGCCATTGGTACCGGCTTGTTTTATGGTTCTGCCGAGGCAATCCGTCTGGCCGGGCCAGCGGTATTACTCGCTTATCTGGTTGGTGGTGCTGCCGTATTCATGGTGATGCGCGCACTTGGCGAAATGGCGGTGCATGATCCAGTTGCGGGTTCATTCGGCCACTACGCCAGCCGTTACCTTGGCCCACTGGCGGGCTTTCTCACCGGTTGGACCTATACCTTTGAGATGATCATTGTGGCGCTGGCCGATGTCACGGCGTTCGGCATTTATATGGGACTATGGTTCCCGGATGCGCCGCAGTGGGTGTGGGTGCTGAGTATTATTTTCTTTATTGGTGCGCTAAATCTGTGTTCAGTCAAAGTATTTGGTGAAATGGAGTTTTGGCTATCACTGTTAAAAGTAACCGCGATTATTGCCATGATTGCGGCAGGGCTAGGCATTATGATGTTTGGCTTCGGTGCCGGTCATGAGAGTACTGGGGTTAGTAATTTATGGTCTCATCAAGGGTTTATGCCAAACGGTATTACAGGTGTGATTGCTTCATTTGCTGTGGTGATGTTTGCTTTTGGTGGTATTGAAATCATCGGGGTGACTGCCAGTGAGGCAAAAGATCCGGAAAAAGTATTACCACGTGCCATCAATACTGTTCCTGTACGTATTCTACTGTTCTATGTTCTGACCTTATTTGTTTTGATGGCTATTTATCCGTGGAATAGCATTGGGCAAAATGGCAGTCCTTTTGTGGAAATTTTTAGTAGCTTAGGGATCAGTTCTGCTGCAAATATTCTGAATCTGGTGGTGATTACTGCGGCTATTTCGGCGATCAATAGCGATATTTACGGTGCTGGTCGCATGATGTATGGCCTGGCACAAGAGGGGCTGGCACCTAAATGCTTTAGTCGTTTGACCCGTAATGGCGTGCCTTGGATGACTATTTTAGTGATGGCAATCGCACTATTATTGGGTGTGGTGTTGAATTACCTGATCCCGAAAAATGTATTCCTGATTATTGCCTCGATTGCGACCTTTGCCACCGTCTGGGTGTGGTTAATGATCCTTATCTCACAAGTCGCGATGCGCCGTTCAATGAGCAAAGAAAATGTTGCCCGCCTCGCCTTCCCAGTGCCTTTCTGGCCAGTGGCTCCGATGCTCACTATCATCTTTATGGCCTTTATTATTGCTGTTTTAGGGTATTTCCCTGATACCCGTATTGCTATGTATGTTGGCCTGGCTTGGGTGATATTAATGACACTGGCCTGGTGGGTTTGGGTACGTAAAACACCCGTTCATGTTATTGCGAAGCAGGTGGAAAACAGCGAAGCATAGCAATCGACATTCTGAATCGGGCCGCAATTAATCACATTTGCGGCCCGATTTATTTTGAGGCAGGGCGGAGTGGTAAGTGAAATGGAGTGGATAACGGGGGAATTAAGCTGTTTAAGGTTGTTTCTTTGAAAGTAATAGCTGGATGCTAATTTTATTAATATCGCACTATATACCAAGATAATGCTTTGCGTTTAAAGTAGCGGCATAACCAGATGGTGATAAAGTGACCTTAATGATGAAAATTATATATCTACGGAGTAACTGCCCATGCCAGCTCTAGCTATTAAGCGGTGGATTAAACGAATTGTACTGGTCTTGGTGGTTATATCAGTAACCATACTGGCGATAAGAATTTATGATACACAACGCGGCCCGAAACTGGAGCTTTGGCATACGTTTGTCCCTCATGACATGCGCGCCGCTGAGATTGATAAAGCCAGTTGGGCGGATTACATAAAAGCTGAAAACAATATTTTCGATGAAGTTCGTACCAATGTTACCGAAAAACTGGAACCCAGAACTCAGGTTCCATTAAACCGTTATTATTCTGGTAGCTCAATTTATCCACCTCATTTTAAAAATGACTGGAACCGTTCTTATATTTTGCAACCCGAAGGTAAGCCTAAAGGTGCCGTCGTCTTACTGCATGGCCTGACTGATACTCCTTATAGTTTGCGTCATATTGCAGAGAATTATCGTCAACGTGGATATGTTGCTATTGGCATTCGTTTACCTGCTCACGGCACGGTACCCGGCGCGTTGACTGATGTTGAATGGCAGGACTGGTTAGCGGCTACTCGCCTTGCTGTCCGTGAAGCCAAAGCACTGAGTGGCCCTGATTTACCATTGCATGTTGTTGGTTTCTCCAACGGCGGAGCATTGGCAATGAAATACACACTCGACTCCCTGGATGACCCGAAACTGGCAAAACCTGAACGCGTTATTTTGATATCACCAATGATTGGGGTAACAAGTTTCGCACGTTTTGCTGGCATAGCCGGTTGGCCAGCTATCTTCCCAGCCTTTGCCAAAGCGGCTTGGTTAGGGATTGTGCCCGAGTTTAATCCATTCAAATACAATTCATTCCCGGTGAATGCTGCACGTCAGTCTTATTTGCTGACATCGGTGTTGCAGCAGCAAATTGCGCGTGATGCCCGAAATAATAAGATGGCGGAGTTACCTCCAATTTTGACCTTCCAGTCATTAATGGATTCAACAGTTAGCACCCGTGCTGTTGTGACGGCTCTTTATAATCATTTGCCTAAGAATGGCAGTGAAGTGGTGTTATTCGACTTGAACCGTGCTGCAAGCTTCGGCCCATTACTGAGAACATCTTCTTATACTGCTTTGGCTCGTTTATTACCGCCACCACCGCGTAATTACAGCGTGACGATTATCAGCAACGTCTCACCACAAAGTAATGAAACCGTGGCGTTGACAACATTAGCTGGCCAAACCGACGAGACTTCAGCCCCGACCGGGCTGATTTATCCGCCGGATATCTTCTCGTTATCTCATGTGGCATTACCATTCCCAATGAGTGATTCACTTTATGGTCGCTACCCAGAACCGCGTGACCAATATGGTATTAGCCTGGGGACATTTGCCGCACGCGGTGAGCGGGCTGTTCTGGTGGTTGGGCTGGATTCACTAATGCGTATCTCATCAAATCCGTTCTACCCGTATATGTTGCAGCGCATTGACGACAAAATCGACGCTCCGGCTAAATGATCTTGTTTTTCTAAATGATAGAACTACTCAAGCCCCCGATTGGGGGCTTTTTCATAATGAGTGCCATACTTTCAAATCGTACATGCTCTTCATGTTTATTGACCCTGAAAGGAAAGCACTATGTCTATCGAAAAAGTGGTATATCGTGCCAAAGCTAAAGCGACGGGTGGCCGTGATGGTCGGGCAACCTCCTCGGATGGCGTATTAGATGTAAAATTGGGCGTCCCTAAAGAGATGGGCGGCGCAGGCGGGGCCGTGACAAATCCAGAGCAGCTGTTTGCAGCGGGTTACTCTGCCTGCTTCCTCGGGGCACTGAAATTTGTGGCATCAAAAGAAAAAGTGAAAATTCCCGATGACGCCAGTATCGAAGGAACGGTGGGTATTGGCGCTATACCGACGGGATTTGGCATCGAAGTTCAACTGGATATCAGCTTGCCAGGTATCGAGCGCAGTGTGGCCGAAGATTTAGTGAAAAAAGCCCATGTTGTCTGCCCATATTCCAACGCCACGCGTGGCAATATTGATGTCACGTTGAATATCAAATAATTCAATCTCCGCACGCAAAAGCCCATAAAAATTATTTTGTGGGCATATACTCTCCGCAATAATATTTGCCTAATAAATAAGCTGGCATATCCTTACCGGACTATGCGCCAGTTCCCAGACTGAATAGCCAGGATTGGTTAGGATAATTCTTGTAACTGAAATCAATAGCGTGCTTATTGGCTTTACACTGAACCTGAGGAGGGGTTCACTGTCTGATTGATTCAAGCCGCAAATAGTGTCTCTGGAGACCTTGCGTTATATGGACAGAGTTAAATCTTTATCGCAGCAAAGTATTTCTTTGTTGTTGGCTGTTTATATTGGTATTTTCCTGAATATCTCTGTCTTTTATCGTCGTTTTGACACCTTTAGCCAAGGTATTCAAGGCATAAAAGTGGTGTCTGCTATCATCGAAGTGATGGCGATTATTCTGTTTACCTTTTTTGTTATGCGCATCATTTCCCTCGGTGGCCGATGGTTTTATCGCGTAGTCGCAACTCTTCTGGTACTCATTTCTGTTGCAGCCAGTTATTACATGACATTTTTCAATGTGGTGATTGGTTACGGCATCGTCATATCTGTTTTGACCACGGATACTGATTTGTCTAAAGAGGTTATTGGACTCCATTTTATTATCTGGATGGTGGTCGTCAGCGCACTGCCTCTACTGCTTATCTGGAAAAATAGTTTACGACTCACTCTACTCGAGCAATTTTTGACGCCGGGCCAGCGTATTAAGCCAATCTTACTGATGGCGGCGGTGGTCGCATTAGTTTGGTTACCTATTCGTTATCTGGATAAAGTACAGCACGCGGATGAACAACTGAAAACCGTGGATTTACCCAGTTATGGCGGGGTGGTCGCTCACTCATATTTGCCTTCTAACTGGTTGGCTGCATTGGGTTTATACGCTTACACACAATACGATGAGAAGTATGATGCGGCAACGCTATATGACCCCGCGGAACACCATACTTATGTCGCACCAGCCGGTATTGATGATACCTATGTTGTGTTTATTATTGGTGAAACAACTCGTTGGGACCATATGGGGCTGCTGGGATATTCGCGTGATACCACTCCACGTCTCAGTAAAGAAAAGAACTTAGTGGCTTTTCGTGGCACATCTTGCGATACCTCCACCAAACTTTCATTGCGCTGCATGTTCGTGCGTGAAGGGGGTACGGAAGATAACCCACAGCGCACACTGAAAGAGCAAAATGTGTTCGCGGTGATGAAATCCCTGGGTTTCACTTCTGAATTGTTCGCCATGCAGAGCGAGATGTGGTTCTACAATAATGCGAGCGTTGATAATTATTCGTTTCGGGAATTAATTGCTTCTGAGAAACGTAACGATGATAAGCCAGTAGATGACATGCTGCTGGTCGATGAATTGAAAGAGTCACTCGGGCGTTATCCGGTTGGTAAGCATTTAGTCATACTGCATACCAAAGGGTCACATTATCTCTATTCGCAACGTTACCCTCGTAGCTATGCTCGCTATCAGCCCGAATGTATGGGTGTGGATGATTTTTGCAGTAAGCAGCAACTGATAAATGCTTTTGATAACAGCGTGCTATACACCGATTCGTTTATTGCCAATGTCATTGATCAAATGCGTGATAAGAAGGCGCTGGTGTTCTATGCCGCCGATCATGGTGAATCTATCGACGATAATTCCCACTTCCACGGCACGCCACGTGAAATGGCACCGCCAGAGCAATTCCGTGTGCCATTGATGGTTTGGGCGTCAGATAAGTTTCTGGCCCAACCGGGAAGCCTTACGGCTTTTGAGCAACTACAGGCAGAGCAGCGTATCGGAAAAAGTCATCGTCAGGTTGAGCTGTTTGACTCTATCTTGGGCTGTTTAGGTTATACCTCGCCGGATGGCGGAATTAATGCAGAGAATAACTGGTGTCAGGCGCCAGCCCGGCCTTCTCAGCCTGCAATATAATTAATTAGCGCAAGTAAAATCTGATACGGCATGATTTTTGATATCAATCTCATTGTCGCTTTGAGGGTGCGGTATACTCCAGTCCCGAATCTCTACCGGCTGGAGTCTTCTATGGCTTACCGTGTTGCCTTTATTGATGATCATGACATTGTGCGCTCAGGTTTTGCCCAGCTACTTGCTCTGGAAGACGATATTCAGGTAGTAGGAGAGTTTAGTTCAGCGAAACAGGCCCGAGCTGGATTGCCCGCCTTGCAGGCCAATATCTGTATTTGTGATATCTCGATGCCCGATGAAAGTGGCTTGGATCTCTTGAAAGACCTTCCCTCAGGTATGGGCGTTATTATGCTTTCGATGCACGACAGCCCTGCGTTAGTCGAGATGGCATTGGAACGCGGTGCGCGAGGGTTTCTCTCCAAACGTTGTAAACCTGAAGATTTGGTTAATGCGGTCCGCACTGTGGGCAGTGGCGGGGTCTATTTAATGGCTGAAATTGCCCAAAAATTGGCTCGCGTTGCTATTGATCCTCTAACCCGCCGTGAGCGTGAAGTTGCTGTGCTGCTGGCGCAAGGCATGGAAGTGCGTGACATCGCGGAATCACTTGGCCTGTCACCGAAAACCGTCCATGTTCATCGCGCTAACTTATTTGCCAAACTGGGTGTTAGTAATAATGTTGAGTTAGCCAAGCAGGTGTTGAATCTATGATGCAACGCTTGATGATGTTGCTGGCATTATTGTTTATTTATATCACCGCCGCTTTCTGTTTATGGTCTGTTGGCACCCAGTTGGTTGACCGGCCTTTACAGGCCATGTTGCTATTCCCTTTTGGTCTGCGCATGGGCATTTTATTGCAAAGCCCACGACAATATTGGCCGGGAATTCTGTTGGGTGACGCATTACTTTGGTGGCTGCTCACTGATCAGTTTGGCTACTCTTATAGCCTGTTATGGACTGCAATTCCTTTGCTGTTGGCGACGACCTTATTGGCAGTTGTTGCATCCCCTTGGCTATTACGCCACCAGAAAAATGACAGTGAATGGAAATGGCCCTTGATGCAGGGCGCAGTCATTATTAGTGCTGCGTTGATACAGGCATTAGGATGGCAAATTGCCAGTGAACAAGGTGCGATGGCGCTATTGTTGGGGTTAGTTGGCGGTTTAACGATTGCGCCAATTTGTCTGTTATTGTGGCATTACCTGGTTCGCCAGATCTGGGCTCCACTGGAGCCGGGACTGATTCATAAACCGATTAATCTGCGTTTGAACCACATCATGTGGTATCTGTTGCTATTTGCGTTAAGTATCTGGTTGCAACACCATATCACCGAGTCAGATTTGTATTTATTCGCACCTTTTTGTCTGGCGATTCCCATTGTATTTATGTCCTACCGCTATGGCTGGCAAGGGGCGGTAGTGGCCACGTTGCTCAATGGCATGGTGCTATTGATTATCACGCCGGCAGAGTTAGATTCACACCGTGATTTGCTGTTATCACTCTTGGCGCAAAGTTTGACCGGCTTATTGCTGGGGGCCGGAATTCAGCACCAGCGCGAGCTAAATCTGCAATTACAAATACGGCTGAATGAAAACCGCGAATTAGCCAAAGCCTTAGTGGTGGCAGAAGAACAAGCCCGTCGTAATGTGGCGCGTGAGCTGCATGATGAGGTCGGACAGACGGTAACGGTTATCCGTACTCAGGCCAGTATTATCAAGCGACTGTCTACACAGGAGACAGTACTAACCAGTGCCGGGATGATAGAGACACTGGCATTGCGGGTTTATGATGGCGTCCATGATGTTTTAGCCAAATTATGGCCTGCGGCATTAAATAACTTGCCGCTATCGGCCGCTATTGCAGCATTAATGCGTGAGCTTATTCCACAGGATCAATCCGTTGTCGGTGTATTGCACTGGCAAGTCGATGATAGCCCTATGGATGAGACCTTGAAAATCACACTGTATCGTATCTGCCAGGAGGGGATCACCAATGCGTATCGACACGGGGCTGCCAGCCGTATCGAGATTAATGCGCAGCAAGATAAACAGCAGATAACGTTGACGATTCGTGATAATGGGAAAGGCGTTGATTTGGCGACACTAACACCGAGCTATGGCTTAAGAGGTATGCAGTCGCGGGTCAGTGCATTAGGTGGCAGTTTTACACTGAGTGTTGATCATGGCACCTGTTTAAATGTGATCCTACCCACAATTTCTTTGCCATCTAATGAAAACTAAGAAATATTCTCGTTTTTTACCGGTGTTTTTCTCATTAGTTTGGTGCGCGCGAGGAACATGATGACTCTACTTAAAAAATTTTCTGAGGTTCACATGTGGTTTTTCCTCAAAAGTCGCGATAACGTGCCGCCAGTGACGGAACAAGCGCAAATCGATTCGTCTTATAAATATTGGCGAATTCAGTTGATGTGGACGATGTATATCGGCTATGCAGCTTTCTATTTCACCCGCAAAAGCTTCAACTTTATTATGCCCGCCATGCTTAGCGACTTAGGGCTGACGATGTCGGATGTTGGCGTTTTGGGTACGCTATTTTATATCACCTATGGTTGTTCTAAATTTATATCGGGCATGATCAGCGACCGGTCAAATCCGCGTTACTTTATGGGTATTGGCCTGGTTATGACCGGGATTATTAATATTCTGTTTGGTATGAGCTCGTCACTGTTAGTCTTCGGTGCTTTATGGATTCTGAATGCTTTCTTCCAGGGCTGGGGCTGGCCGCCATGCTCTAAGATTTTAACCAGTTGGTATTCCCGTTCAGAGCGTGGTGGTTGGTGGGCAATTTGGAATACGTCGCATAACTTTGGCGGTGCGTTAATTCCCTTGTTGGTGGGCTTTATTTCTCTGCACTTTAGCTGGCGTTACGGCATGATTATTCCTGGCATTGTCGGTGTCGTGATCGGTTTACTGATGTGCTGGCGGTTACGTGATAAACCAAGCACGATGGGGCTGCCAAGTGTGGGTAAGTGGCGCAATGATGCCATGGAGCTGGTACAAGAATCTGAAGGCCAGGGGTTATCAAATAAAGAGATTGTGAAGCGCTATGTATTAACCAATAAATATATTTGGTTACTGGCGGTTTCTTATGTGCTGGTTTATATCGTCCGCACCGCGATCAATGACTGGGGTAACCTCTATTTGACGCAAGAGAAAGGTTATTCATTAATGACGGCCAACTCGGCAATTTCATTATTTGAAGTGGGCGGATTTATTGGTTCGCTGGTTGCGGGTTGGGGGTCAGATAAGTGGTTTCGCGGTAACCGTGGGCCGATGAATCTGATATTTGCTATTGGCATTTTCCTTTCTGTCGCGTCATTGTGGATTATGCCGGGAGTCAGTTATGTCTTGCAGGCAGGGTGCTTCTTCGCTATCGGCTTCTTTATTTTTGGCCCTCAGATGCTGATTGGTATGGCAGCCGCTGAATGCTCACATAAAGATGCTGCCGGTGCTGCCACTGGCTTTGTTGGGTTATTCGCCTACTTAGGTGCGGCTTTATCAGGTTACCCTATTGCTCGCATTATGGAGATTTGGCACTGGAATGGCTTCTTTGTCGTTATTTCCATTGCTGCCTGTTTATCTGCTTTCTTCTTATTGCCATTCTTACGGGCACAAGCGCCACAGTTGAAACAAGTTGAAGCTTGATTTTTATTCAACTGATTCAGTTTTAACCGCTGGTGATGCTTTTAACAACAGTCACCAGCGGGTTGTTAAAAAGTGATTGACGGCCCAAAGTCGTAGCAGTAAGATGCGCCCCAATTCGGCGAGTAGCGCAGCTTGGTAGCGCAACTGGTTTGGGACCAGTGGGTCGGAGGTTCGAATCCTCTCTCGCCGACCAAATTTAAGAACCCTGATAGCAATATCAGGGTTTTTTTTCGTCTCTATCTTTGTAAAGTAAATATTTTATACATTACTAATTTATTTCGATATATATTTTATAATATGTAAGATATATTTTATAATATTGACTTCCTCTTATTTAAAGCCGCTAATTGATATCGGTTTTAACCACTAGCGTGCACAATATAATAACCATATTAACAATGTTATAAGAGGAATAATATGAACTATATTAATAGTGATACCAACAGCCGTTTATCTTTGTTACCTCTCTCTATAATATTATCGCTATGCGGTATTTCGTTGTCTCATGCCACGAATATCATTGCGGATAAAACCGCAGCCAAAAACCAGCAGGAAAATATCATAATAAAACCTAATATATTATCTCTTGCTCCATGCCGCTCTGTTATAGGCTGTGGCGAAAAAACTACAATAAATATTCAATCACCAGATAAAAATGGATTGTCACATAATAAATATACAAAATTTGATGTACCTCATCATAAGGATGTTGTTATTCTGAATAATGAGTTGTCCAAGAGGAGAAATGGTAATCCAAATCTGGTTACGTCATCTGCGACTATTATTTTAAATGAGGTGAGATCTTCACAAGCAAGCCGCTTAGCCGGGAAAATTCAGCTTTTTGGTCAGGATGCCCATGTTATTATCGCCAATCCATCGGGTATTGATTGTCATGGTTGTTCATTTACTGATATGTCTCACCTGACCTTGACCACGGGTATGCCGTACTTCAATCGTCATAAGAAGCTGCAAGGTTTTAAGATATTAGATGGTGATATTAATATCAATAATGGCATAGCTTATCAGTCGGGGCTGAACCACCTGGGGAGAGGTGAGAAGTCTGCCTATCTCGATTTATTCTCTAATACCTTAAATGTTGATGGCAATGTTACTGCTGATGATGTCTTTATCATTGCTGGAAAAAATAAAATAAAGTTGGCATCTGCGGGGAAAAAAATGGGTATAACATCGTTGATTTCCTATTTGAGTTCACCAGATTTTTTTAAAAGTGTTGATGTCAGTAATATCGGAGGGATTTATGCGAATAAAATACGTATTATCGCAGAAGGTGATATCAAAAATTCAAATGAAATTAAGTCTAGAGGCTTGATTCAGATGATATCAAGAGGAAATATTAAAAATAGATCTGGTGGGCATATGACAGGTGAGTCTGTGCAACTCTACTCGATTAATAATAAAATGAAAGTGTTTTCATATAGTGAAAAAATTGGAAAGAGGCCTGACAGTTATACTAAAAATAATGATGGTACATTTTCTTTTGTTGGAAAAATAAAACAGTCAGAAATATAAGCTCAATCACTTCGCATTAAAAACCTTAAATAACCATATCTATATTGGTTCAGTCATTAGCCACATATCGTGGCTAATTGTTCTGATGACATAATTAACTCATGGCCCAATTGAAATGGAGTTTATTGCATGAGGTTGAGAACCATAAATCAAAAGGTTTCGATATTTTATGAAAAAACAGGGGCAATGGCCGTTTTACTATCTTTTTTTATTTTCATATCGATTATGCCCTTTACTGCTTATGCGAACATTAACCCGTTTACCGCACCAACAGGCATCGGAGCTTCCGATGACTCGTCATGTCTGGTTATTAAGCGTGTCGAATTGATGAATATTGATGCCTTTCCGAATGCAGGGCGCTTAATACAATGGGCAAAGCAGGCTCAAGGCAATTGTTTAGATGAGAAAGGACTATCATCTCTACGCGACACACTCCAATGGCAATTGGTTACTGATGGTTATATTACTTCGCATGTGACTTTCACCGAAGACAGCTACGTGGATGGCACTTTATTTCTGACTTTAATTCCTGGGCGCTTGGCGAGCATTGAACACCATGAAGATAGTCAGGGTTATGCTCAGTTAAATACTGTGTTTCCTGGCCGGCAGGGGGATTTGGTTAATTTACGTAACCTTGAACAAGGCTTGGATAATTTACAGCGTTTACCCTCGGTAAATGCCACTATGGATGTGGTGCTAAATCCTGAGGATTTGAGTAGCCAGATTATGGTGACTCGCCAGCAGTCGCGTTTCTGGCGCATGAATGCTTTTCTCGATGATGCAGGGAATTATGGTGTTGGCCGTTATCGTGCTGGTGCTACTTTATTTCTTGATAGTCCATTATCGCTAAGTGATTTGGCTTATTTCTCCGCCAGTCGTGAGCTGGATAATCATCATGATAAAGGGAGCCACAATTTTGCCCTGCATTATTCAATCCCTTTTGGGTATTGGTTATTGAGTATGGCGGCCAGCCAGGGAGCCTATTACCAATCTTTGTTGGTGGCCAATACCGCGTATAAATATCATACGTATTGGCGATCACTGGATATGCAAATTCAATGGCTGCTGATGCGAGGCTATAACTATAAAACAGTGGGTTATACCGGGGCACTAATCCGTAAGTCCAACCGCTTTTTTGCCGATATAGAATTGGAAATACAGCGGTCGGATACTGTTGACTGGCAACTCGGGTTACAACATCTTCACTATACTCGCTGGGCGACCATCAGTGGTGGAGTTAACTATCAGCAAGGAACCCAATGGTTTGGTGCGCGCCCGTCACCGGGCAGAGATTCATTCTCAACGGCCCGGCTGATTAATTTGACCGCTTCACTGAATATCCCTTTTACGTTGGATGAACAGCATTTCCAATATCAGCCGACATTTAGCCAGCAATACACACGATCGGCTGTCACTATGCAGGATAAGTTTTCTATTGGCGGACGAAATTCAGTGCGCGGGTTTACTACCGGTAATGCACTTGTGGGGCCACAAGGCTGGTTTTTAAAAAATGACATCGCCTGGATAAATCAGCGACTCGCGAATCAACTTTATTTGGGGCTGGATTATGGTGAAGTGAGTGACAAAGGAGGGCAATTCTTACTGGGCGATCGTCTGGTTGGTGCTGTTATAGGCGTTCGGGGATATTATCGACGCTTGGGTTATGACTTCAATATTAGCACCCCACTTGATAAACCAGCTCATTTTAATACTGATCCAGTTGTTTTGGGTTTTATGCTCAATTGGCAATATTAGCTAATTGAGTAAAATATTTAAGGTAAATATGAAAAAAATATATATTTATTTTCTAACCAGTATTTTTATTTACATAAGTCCTTATTTATTTGCCAGAGTGATTGTTGATGCGCATGCACCCAAAAACCAACAACCAAGTATAAATAAATATATTGAAGAGAAGAAAAACTGTAAGGCGCAAGATGTTTATTGTCAGGGAGCGGTTTTCACCACTATTAATATCACTACGCCAACTGCTCAAGGAATATCACATAATAAATATGAAGAATTTAATTTATTATTCGGTCGTGGGTATAATAAGATTTTTTTTAACAATCTTAAAATTGATGGGCCAGGTTTTGTTGGTAACCCCAATCTGGTTGATAAATCTGCTAAGGTTATTTTAAATGAAGTGACCTCAGATAAACAAACCGAATTATATGGAAGTTTAACGGTTGTTGGTCCAGCAGCTCATGTGATTATTGCTAATCCATCGGGGATCCGCTGCAATGGGTGTCAATTTCATAATACCAACCATGTCACGCTCACCACCGGGACACCGGTGTTTAGTCGGGCTGGCAATTTAATGGGGTATCATGTTGCCCAAGGCAATATTAGTATTGATAAAAATGGTTTGAGACATAACGATGATTTTGACACTTATCTGGATCTGTTTTCAACTTCGCTCATCATAAATGGTGAAGTAAGGAGTGGCGATATCGCTGTTACGACAGGGAAACTTAATATTAATTATGCTCCAATTGGAAAATTATTAAATATCAAGCCGATATATGACTATATCGATGATAGCAAAACCAATATTGCCGTTGATGTTACTCAACTTGGCGGGATGTATGCTAATAAAATATTGATTTTTGCAAAAAGTGGAGGCATAAAAAACAAAGGGACAATTGATGCTGGAACGGTAGCCAATCTTATATCGACATCATTTATTAATAATAGCAATGGAAGAGTATCTGCCCCGAAAATAAAATTAAGAAGCAGTGGTGATATAGCTAATGTCGGAGGAAGAATAAAAAGCGATAGACAAGGCTTGAATTATAAGGCTGGTGAGAAGTTTGGTATCAGAATTTCTGGGCATAACGTTAATAATAAAACAGGTAGTATTTATGCTAACAGTGGGCTAACGTCCATTGCCGCTGACTACACAATTAATAACATGCGGGGTGTTATCAAGTCGAACGCAAGTGCTGGGTCTGCTGATATACAGCTAAAAGCAAAAACAGTCGATAATGATTATGGGAATATCATTACCTCTCAAAATATCCTGATTGATACTAATGAGTTAAGCAATAATAAAGGCAGGATCGTCAGTGCATTTAGTGATATAGAGTTACGTTATAAAAGATTCCCCGGTGATACAGGCGTGATACATGGTGGCCTCGATGTTATCCGAACCCTTAAGCCCTAAATGAACTCAGTCGCTCGAATCTATCATCACTTCTTTTACTTTGACGATATGATGCACTGATTTGGGGCGTCATTATGGTGCGCCCTATCTGAGAGCCATATCTGCTCTTGGTCAACATGGATAACTGGGCCAACATTTCGCTTTTTTAACAGCACGCAAAATGTTTGAGATTCCGGCTGTATGTGACAAGGTTCACGTCACTTATCGGCTGTCACAACAGCATTTCCCTCTATTTTCTATCGATATTACAAAAAAATCTGAACAGATATACAGCATTTGGCAACAAAGTTTTTTTGTTTGTCACTGGATGTTACAACTGCTTTATTTTCATTAGCCAGTTAATGCAACTAGCTTACAGCTAATAGCATAAATTTTAATGCTGATAATGTTAACGAGAAGTTTTTTTTATGTTTGCATACTGTTTCTCATTGTCTTGATAAATCCACTCAGACCGTATTGACGTTGCCACCAACTGTTGCCAAATTGGTACCCTCAGGGGTAGTCATCGAGAGTAATTTTGGGTGATTTCATGCATTCAAAGTTGCTGTCGCGATAACAATTATCCGACATCTCAATTCCGCATCCCTGCGGTTAATAGGCCAAAACGGTACAGTCCACGGACGAAAAAATTATAGGGCTTGGCCGTACACACAACACACATCACCATAATGGAGCACAAGCGATGACGATTTCCTTGGGAAAAACAGGGATACTGAAATTCGGTATTGGGCTGATTGCACTGACCGTAGCGGCCAGTGTACAAGCGAAAACATTGGTATATTGTTCTGAGGGTTCTCCGGAAGGGTTCAACCCGCAGCTTTTCACCTCTGGCACGACTTATGATGCGAGTTCAGTTCCTATCTATAACCGTCTGGTTGAATTCAAACTCGGGACTACCGAAATTGAACCCGGTCTGGCTGAGAAGTGGGAAGTGAGTGAAGATGGTAAGACTTACACTTTCCACCTGCGTAAAGGGGTGAAGTGGCAAGATAATAAAGACTTCAAACCGACCCGCGATTTCAATGCTGATGATGTAATTTATTCATTCATGCGTCAGAAAGATGATAAACACCCGTACCATAAAGTATCTGGCGGCAGCTATGAATACTTCCAGGGTATGGGTATGGGTGATTTAATCACCAATATCGTTAAAGTTGATGACAACACGGTGCGCTTCGAACTGGCACGTCCAGAGTCTCCATTCCTGGCCGATCTGGCAATGGACTTTGCGTCAATTCTGTCTGCCGAATATGCTGACAACATGCTGAAAGCCGGCACACCGGAAAAAGTCGATTTGAACCCTATCGGCACCGGCCCGTTCCAGTTGCAACAGTATCAAAAAGATTCCCGCATCCTGTACAAAGCATTTGATGGCTACTGGGGCACCAAACCGAAAATTGATCGTCTGGTCTTCTCTATTACCCCAGATGCATCTGTCCGTTACGCGAAATTGCAGAAAAATGAATGTCAGGTTATGCCGTACCCTAACCCGGCTGACATTGCTCGCATGAAAGAAGACAAAACCATCAATTTGATGGAGCAACCGGGCCTGAACGTCGGTTATCTTTCTTTCAACGTTGAGAAAAAGCCACTGGATAACGTCAAGGTTCGCCAGGCGCTGACCATGGCCGTTAACAAGCAAGCGATTATCGATGCGGTTTATCAAGGTGCTGGCCAGGCGGCCAAAAACCTGATCCCACCAACTATGTGGGGCTACAACGATGATGTGAAAGACTACGCTTACGATCCTGCTAAAGCGAAAGAGCTGTTGAAAGAAGCCGGCCTGCCAGATGGTTTCGCCATCGACCTGTGGGCAATGCCAGTTCAGCGTCCGTACAACCCAAATGCACGTCGTATGGCTGAAATGATCCAGTCTGACTGGGCGAAAGTGGGTGTGAAAGCCAAAATTGTGACTTACGAGTGGGGCGAATACCTCAAACGTGCCAAAGACGGCGAACATGAAACTGTGATGATGGGTTGGACTGGGGACAATGGGGACCCGGATAACTTCTTCGCCACCCTGTTCAGCTGTGATGCGGCCAAACAAGGTTCTAACTACTCCAAGTGGTGTTATAAGCCGTTTGAAGACGTGATCCAGCCAGCGCGTGCTGAGTCTGACCATGACAAACGTGTCGCACTTTACAAACAAGCTCAGGTTGTGATGCATGATCAAGCGCCAGCGCTGATTGTGGCTCACT
>NZ_JBLWEX010000312.1:0-61072 GCF_048323875.1 Yersinia sp. LJYL362 | reverse complement strand
TATCCATGAGGCTGTGTATGAACTGGCATTGCGTAATTTCCCAGAAGAAATGCAGGAACTTGAAAACTGGACGGAGGCAGCATAGCCATGACAAACCAAGCAGACGCCACTACCTCAGAAAAAAAAATCCGCAGCAAACGCCGTAATCGGTGTATCCGGCCCGTCGCGATGGTTGCTGCTTGCATGTTAGTGCTGAATGCAGGGATCGCCCTGTTGCTTATGCAGTGGATAGCACCGACAACGGTGACATTCGATATGAAGGGAACGGTTGATGCCTTTATGGATCAAACAGCCAAAAAATCACTCAGTGAAGAACAGGGTGCTCTGCTCGCTAGCAGATTCACTGAATCACTGGAAAGCAGCTTGGGGGAATACCAGAGAAAGCACCGCGCAGTCATTTTGGTTGTCCCCTCAGTTGTGGCGGGGGCTGAAGACATTACCGATACAATCCAGCGGGATGTCGCCGTCCGGATGGCGGGAGGGCGTCAATGAAACATCTTCTGCTGGTCGCGGCGTTATCTACTTCAACAATGATTCAAGCCGCTGATCTCGGTACATGGGGCGACCTTTATCCTATCCATGAACAGGATATGCTGACCACCATTGATAACAGGCTAAAAGCAATGGAAGCCAGTGGAGAGCTGGCTCAGGAGCAAGAAGCCTTTAAAGAGCGTGTGATTAAAAATAGCCTGCGGCCCGCACCGGTATCAGGACTCAAACTGGCATCAGAAGATAGTAGCCACTATATCGACCCGTCTTTTATTGTGGCTAATGATTTAGCTGACCATGAAGGGCGTGTATTTGCACACAAAGGGGAGCGTCATAATCCGTTAGATGTTGTTCCTTTCGTTCAGACTCTTTATTTCATTGATGCAGACGATGAGCGTCAAATTGCTTGGATGAAGCAGCAAAAGCCAAGTACCACTATCTATAAAGTCATACTGGTTAAAGGAGACATCAAAGAGAGCACTGACGCGCTAGCAATGCGTATTTACTTTGATCAGCAAGGCGTTATGAGCCGGAAATTCCAATTGACGGCAGTACCTGCCCGTATCACTGCCAGCGACGATGGTAAACGCCTGCGTGTTGATACGTTTAGTCTGGAGCCTAAGCCATGATAAGGCATTTACTCTTATTATCGGTGTTGCTTGGGTTTATCAATTCCGCACAGGCCGCGGCACCAGAATGTCAGGGGAAATTCGTTAATCCGATCACCGATATTTGTTGGCAATGTATTTTCCCTATTTCCATTGGCAGTATTCAGGTGTCTCCGGGGATTGCCCCTGATACCGCAAATCCGAGTAGTCCTATCCAGCTGTGTCCCGTGGGTATTTTGTACCGTGTTGGCTTGGCCATCGGATATTGGGAGCCAATGGCACTCACCGATGTGTCTAGAGCACCTTACTGCATGGTGAACCTAGGTGGCTTTAGTTTGGGTGTTGCCAATGTGGGAACAGGCACGGCAGGGCAAAGTGATAAAGACTCTCCAGGCGCGTTTTACCATGTGCATTGGTACAAATACCCGCTGACATACTGGCTCAATATCATTACCTCTGTGGGGTGTCTGCAAGCGGGGGATATGGACATCGGGTATTTGTCTGAGCTTGATCCAATGTGGAATGACAGTTCTATCTCGCTGATTATCAGCCCGGAAGCGATGCTGTTTAATAACATTATTGCACAAGGGGCCTGTGCCGCAGATGCAATCGCCAGTGCTTTTGGTAAACCTATCGATGCCTTGTTTTGGTGTGCCGGTAGTCACGGCAGCATGTACCCATTTACAGGCTATACCTCCAATGAGTTTAGCCCGCTTCAATCCTCTGTCCTGCTCTCAGAACGGATGGCATTCAAGTTGCACCGCCAGGGCATGATTATGAATTCCATTGGTACCAATAATGCCGTCTGTTTCGAATACCCCTCGCCCATTATTCCAAAAGAACGGTGGCGCTACCAGATGGTGAATATGTATCCCGATGTGGCCCAGTGTCATCCTTTTGGACGCAGTGTGATGAGCTGGGAAATCGGTCACAACATGCCAAACGACCGTAAAAATTTTGGCTACCTCCTCTGGCGTAAACGTAACTGTGTATTTTTGTAGGAGAGTTTATGAAAAGGATAACGACTTTTGTAGCAACAACATTGCTGTTCGGTACGGTTATGGCTACGGATAACGGAGAGACGCAGGCGTTTCTTAGTGAACAAATGAAACTACGCGATTCACTCTCAGCTGCCCCGAAACCGGCGTTAGATTTCCTGCAAAAACAAAATCCACAGTTGAAGATGCCGGATCAGACATTCATTGATGAGCTGCAACAACAGCAGCGCCAGCAATTTAAGGGAGAGGAAAATGCAGTACCCAAAGCGCTGTATTTTGTGTCCTTTTCCATTCCCGAAGAGGGGCTGAAAATAATGGTTAATGAGGCTGACCGTTTGCATATTCCCGCCACGGTACGCGGGATGGTGAATAACGATATGCGTCAGACCGCAAATGCGGTGCTGCGGTTGGTCACGGAAGATAAACGCGGTGGCGTACAAATCGATCCTATGTCTTTTCGTACCTTTGGCATTAATGCTGTTCCAGCGCTGGTCGTCACCTGCCAGGGAAAGTTTGATCGTATCGCTGGCAATATCAATCTTACCGATGCGTTGAAACACATCGCGGAAAAGGGTGAGTGTGCTGAAACTGCACAGGAAATATTAAAAGAGGCGACTGATCAATGAAAAAGGGACTAATCACAGCGCTGAGCGGGGGAATATTAGTGCTGGGGCTGTTGGGTGTCATCAGCACTCAGGCGAATGACGAATATAATCAGGGCGCCGGTTATGCCCGCGAAATTCAAGGGCAAGGGACTCATGCCTTAAAAGATTTTAAGCCTGGAGAGGCATTACTGAATTACACGGAGAACCCAGCTGAAAAAAACTATTATGGCGGGGTCACAGCACCCAGTACCAATCTTGATAATCAGGGAAGTCAGGCGCTTGTTAACTCCGATGTGGGTAAAGCCATCACCGAATCAATCCTCAATAATCCCAAAGAGCCACTATCAATGGATGCCCCCTTTATTTCAGTCGGAACCGACGCTCAGGAAAAAGCAGAGCAGGTCACTGATGGGAGTTTTGATGGCTGTGTAGAGCAGAGTGTATCCAATACTGAGTTTACTAATCATATCTGTGCCAGAGATACGAGAGTTGAACAAGCATGTACACGCACGGCGACAATAAGTGGGGATTGGATTGATTCGAGTAAGGACGTTGATGTGATCATTAATTCAACACAACTCAGTTTCTATGCTTACGGAAACGGTAAAAACCGTGATGATGGTGCCCGCACTACTTATATAGTGCCTGCTGATATCAATGGCCCTATCTTGAGTGCAACCATGACCCACATGGGACTGGGGTCGACATATTTGATAATGCAAGTCATGGGGGTTGAACTCAATATCAGTGATGGAACCCGTAATTTTACACCCTCAATAGCTACTCTGACTCCTGGACAGCAAATACCCGTTAATATCATTTTGTCTTCTAGACCGAGCGCCACAGCGGACTTTTACAATAATAAACAACACTGGTTCACGGTGGTGCTGAAAGTGCGCACCGGCAGTCGTGAATATCAGCCGAAAGTGGTATGGACTGAGAGTTGCCCTTTTAGTAAGACCGAAGGGGCAATAACAAAAACAGAATGCAGTGAGCCTGGTGGTAATAAAACTGTCTACGTTGAAGGTAAACCGTATACGCTTTACAGCGCTTGTTGGGCATATAAAGACACATATATCACTCAAGCTGAGACAGATGGAACCTGTGGTGAGTATTCAAAAAGTACAGCCTGCACAATAGCCACTCGACAGTGCGCTTATTCCCTAGATGGTTTCTGCATGCGGGAAAACCTGACCTATTCCTGTGAAAGCAAAACTAGCGGGACAGGCATGATGTGCGGCGGCCAATTCTTCTGTACCGATGGTAGTTGCGCTCTTGCGGCGGCGGGAACCAATAATATGTTTGCTCATGCTGTGTCTCAACTTGCGGCGGTGGCAGCAGCAGGCAAGGATGTGGCTGAACTGAATGATATCAACGTTAAAGCCTTTACTGGGCGGGGACAATCTTGCAAAAAATTCGCGGCCGGCTTCAATAACTGTTGCAAGGATTCTGGGTGGGGGGCGGATTTAGGGCTGGCAAGTTGCAGCAGCGAAGAGAAAGCGTTAGGGCAGGCGAAAGAACGTAAGCTAACGATTGATGTTGGGGAATATTGCAGTAAAAAAGTCCTTGGCGTCTGTTTAGAGAAAAAACGCAGCTATTGTGTATTTGATTCCAAACTCGCCCAAATTATCCAGCAACAGGGCCGTCAATGGCAGTTGGGTATTGGTTTTGGTGCAGCTGAATCACCGAATTGTCGCGGGATAACGGTTGAAGAGCTGCAAGGTATCAAGTTTGATCGTGTTGACTTCAGTAACTTTAAAGAAGACTTGAACAGCGGCTCGGCAGTACCAGGCGATAACGATCTGCTTAATCGGGTTAAACAACAGATAGAAGCCCAACTGAATAAAAATACAGGAGGTCAGTAATGCGTTTACTGACACTTTCTGTGGCGCTTGCTCTGACTTCATTCGGGGGGGGGACGCAAGAGCTTGCGTATGACGATCCTCAAGGATGGCATTGGTATAACGAGGCGCTTGATGATGATATAGAGCCTGAAGCCGAAAAACCAATCACCCCAGTGCTTTCTCCGACAGAACAAAAGAAGCTTTTACAAAAAGAGACACAGGCGGCGCTGGATACCGCAATCATGTATCCAACGCCTGAAAACTTTAAGCACTATATGACGTTACAGAATTTTTGGACGTCAAAGGCTGGCGAATTCAGCCAGATGGCCAAACAGGCAATGCTCAAGTACCCCGAACTGGACTACAACCTGCAATACAGTCACTACAACGGTACGGTCAAAACCCAACTTGCCGGTGACCGTTCGAAAGAAAAAGACGCCATTACAGCTCTAGCTTCCCGATACGGTGTGTTCTTTTTCTATCGTGGCAATGAGGCACTTGATAGTCAACTGGCGTTGGTTATCAAGAATTTTACGCAGGAACATCATATTGCACTCATTCCGATATCGGTCGATGGGATGCTGAATCCTACATTTCCTAACAGCCGTCGCGATAGTGGCCAAAGTCAAAAAATGGGGATATCCCATTTTCCTGCGCTTTTTCTGGTTGACCCCAAAGACGAAAGCTATCAGCCACTGGCATACGGATTTATCACTCAAGACGACCTTGCTCGTCAATTTCTTGATGTCGCTACGGGCTTTAAGCCGAACTTTTAAGGATAAAATAGATGAAAAATATAAGGATCACTAAAACTATCAGCGGCATCTTATTTTTTGTTTCGATATCGGTTTGTGCGTCAACTTGGGATGATATTGCCGCGATAGAAGCGGAAAAAATACAAAATAAATCCGCAGAAAAATCGCGACAAAAACCAGTTAACGTAGAAAAAACGGCTAGATGGTTTCAACTTTCAGATGGACGTAAAGTTAATCTTAATAACTGGACAATTGTATTGTTTATGCAGTCTACCTGTTCATATTGCCATCAATTTGACCCGATCCTGCGCCAGTTATCAGAAGAGTCAGGCCTGTCAGTATTTGCATATAGTTTGGATGGTCAAGGTGATGCCGCGTATCCAGATGCGTTGCCGGTACCGCCTGAAGTCATGGTCGAATACTTTCAGAGTGGTATTCCCATTGCGACCCCCACAACATTTCTTACAAATATCAATACCAATACAGCATTCCCGTTGTTGCAGGGGGCGGCTGATAAACAACTGGTTATTACCAGAATGGATGAGGTTTTAAAGGTTGCTCTCGATGGGGGGCTTAAATGATGAATTTTAATGCCAATATTGCGTTGCGATATAGACCTTCTCTACGAAAATCCGTGGTGGCACTGACCCTGTTGATAGCGAGTTCTGCTCAGGCTGATGTGAACGGTGACCTCAATAACTTCTTCGGTAAGCTCGGGTTTGAAAGCAATACCTCTATGCCACAAGTCTGGCAGGGTCAGGCAGCCGGTTACGCCAGTGGCGGCTCTATTTATATGAGAACCTCCGTCAAACAAGTTCAGATGGTATCGATGACATTACCTAATCTGAATTCGGGTTGTGGTGGCATTGATGCTTACCTTGGGGCGTTTTCTCACATTAATGGCGAGCAGTTACAGCGATTTGTTAAACAGATTATGGGTAATGCTGCGGGCTACTTCTTCGATCTTGCACTGCAAACGACAGTACCTGAAATGAAGCAGGCGAAAGACTTTTTACAGAAACTGGCCTCAGATGTTAACAGCATGAACATGAGCAGTTGTCAGGCTGCACAGGGCATTGTCGGTGGGCTATGGCCTCGTACTGCGGTATCGCAACAAAAAGTCTGCCAGGATATTTCAGGTGAATCCAATATCTTTTCCGATTGGGCGGCTTCGCGTCAGGGGTGTACGGTGGGGGGCAGCTACAACAGTGTGACCGATAAAGCCGGTGCCGACATGAAAGATGAGGTGTTAAAAAATAAGAACCTGATGTGGGACTCGCTGAGTAAGAATCGTATTTTTGATGGCAATAAAGAGCTTAAAGAGTTCGCGATGAGTCTGACAGGGACGCTGGTTTTCGATAGTGCAGGAAAAATCAGGGTACTAGTGCCTTTGACAACGAACGAAGACATTATAAAAGCCATGATGAATGGAGGAAGCGCCAAGATATACGCCTGTGATACCACCGATGTTTGCTTAAATCCCACACTTACGACGGTATCTATTAGTACCGATCAATCAATGAATGGCCAAGTTAGACGAATGCTCACCAGTATCCAGAACAAAGCAATTGCGGATGTGGCACTAACGGAGCAAGAAAAAGGGTTTATAGCATCAACGTCAGTACCAGTGCTGAAGTATCTAGTTGATCCACAATCTCTCGGTGTAGCCAATTCTTTGCTGTTTCAACTCTCTGATTACATTGGTTATGACATTTTGATGCAGTACATGAATGAGCTTATCCAGCAAGCCAGAGTCATGCTGGGCAGCAGTAACTACCCCGCGCCAGCCATAGAACAATTACAAGGCAGCCTAACGCAAGCGAGTCAGAATATCGCTCAACTGCAAGCCCGAGTTCAAATTCAGCAAGATGCGTTATTGGTGGTCGATCGCCAGATGAGCTACATGCGTCAGCAGGTATCTAGCCGTTTACTCGACAGATACCAAAGTAACTACCGTTTCGGAGGTCAATAATGCAGGTTATTTATACTATCAGTGGCGGGGCATGGTTCCGCGATTCACTGAATGCGATAGCTGCGTTTGTCTCTTCAAATAATTGGCACAGTTTGGTGATCATTGCGACGACCATATCGGTTGTGGTGACGGCGTTTGCCTATATCAAAGGGCGAGACATTTTTACGATACTTAAATGGGCCGTTATCTATGTTTTCATCACGGGAATTTTCATCGGCATTAAAAAGCCGGTTCAGGTCATTGACTCATCCCGACCAATGGAGGTGTATCAGGTTGATAATGTGCCGCTGGGTATCGTTCTGCCATTCAGTCTGATCACCGGCATAGGTCATGCGTTGGTTGTTGCTTATGAAACCGTATTCCATCAACCGGATGCACTTACATACAGCAAAACAGGGATGCTGTTTGGCGCAGAACTGATGGGAAGCAGTACCGATTTTATTTCAACCAATCCAGAAATAGCCGGACTGTTCTCGGACTATGTGCAGAACTGCGTGATTGGCGACATGATGCTGAATCACAAATATACACTCGACGATCTGATGAACAGTACTGATCCTTACGCCATTATCTTTAGTAACCCGAGTCCGTTGCGGGGGGTGTTTGATAACAGTGGCAACTTCCAGACTTGTCAGGTTGCCGCCGCGCAGCTGCAAAACGCGATGGGCCGTGACAGTACGACAGGGGGGAAAACATGGGATTACTATGTTCGTAAGCTGATGGGGGGCCGTCCAGATGCTACGTTATTATTCGGTGAGCTGATGGGTGACAGTTACAGCTATTTCTACAATGGTAGCCAGAGTGCCAGTGAAATTATGAAACGCAATGTCACTATGAATGCGTTACGCAAAGGCATCATGGGTTCAGCTGCTAGAAATGGTGATTCGGCCAGTCTGGTTAATTTATCTGCGGAGTCTTCCTATACAAAAATGAGGATGTCGCAGGCAACCAGTGCCAACATTGCCACCCGAACGTTGCCTATTATGCAGACGGTTTTGACGGGGATAATGATTGGTATGTTCCCTGTCATTATTATCATGGCTTTAATCAGTGTGCTTTCGGTGGAAATACTCAAAGGTTACGTGTTCACGATTGCTTATTTGCAAAGCTGGCCATTGCTGTTTGCTATCATGAACAATGCGATGAACTTCTACCTTCAAACCTCTACGGTCGGCACGCCGGTCACGCTCTCCAATCTGTCTGTAACCCAACAGCAATACTCCGATATAGGCACTACTGCGGGCTGGTTGGCGCTGTCTATCCCATTCTTGGCATACGGTATTGTCAAAGGGCTGGGAAGTGCGGTTTCTCAGGCGGGCAGTTACCTAGGGTCAGCGATGCAAAGTGCGGCTACGCAGTCCTCCTCTCAAGCGGTCGATGGCACTTGGTCATTTAACAACATGCAGACTGACAACGTGCAGGGCTTCAAATGGGATACCAACAGCAGTTTTGCCAATGGCCAGATGACATCTCAGGCAGGCAGTGGTGCGTTGGTCACACAAACGGGCAGCGGTGAAACGGTTTACAACACCGCACCGGCGATGTCTAAGTTGCCGATGGATATCAATTTTGGCAAAACAGAAAGCAGTACAGCGCAACGTCTGGCAAGGGAAAGTCAGGTGCAGGCAGAGAGTTCAATGGCAGGTTATAACCACACAGTGAATAGCGCCTACAATCAGGCGAAACAGTTCTCACAGCAAAGTGGCAACAGTTCGACAGTCACCAGTGGGGCCGACAGTGCGCAGGGTACGACAGAGACTAAAGCCGCTAATCAAATGTTATCCGCAGCACAAAGCTATTCAGCGAAAAATAATGTCAGTGAATCTCAGGCATTTAGTGAGTTGATGGACATGTCTCGCAGAGCTGAATTGTCAGGTAGTCTCACTGGGCGTGCTAGCTTTGATACTGATAGACAAGTACTCGGTAAGATTGCTGGATTGGCTACCGGAGCCTCAGCTGGAGTCGAACTCAGAGGGGGAGTCAGTGGTTCAATGGGGAGTGGGTCACGCAGCAGTGTTGATGATAGTGGTCGAAGTTCACAAGATAGTTCAAGTGATCAATTTAGCCAAGAGGCAAAAGACTTCAGGCAGGGTATGGATACCCTGAAAAGTTTCAGAGTATCCGAATCTGGCAGTCATTCAGATAACTCAGCAAGTTCTCAGTTGGAGCAACTGGGTACGACTCTCAGTGTTGCGGATAGCCAGTATCAACAGTATACGAATAGCATGACCCGCAGCCATGAGTATAGCCAAATGGCTTCTTCAGCTGAAACGACAACAGCACAAACACAGAGTAACTATGCGCAGGAGTTTGTGGGATACGTCCAGAATAAGGCACCGGAGAAAGCAGAAGCCATTCTTACTGACACTGCGAGTCCAGAGGTGAGAGCTGAACGTGAACAACTGGCGGGGCAATTTATGGAGGACAAGTTACGCTCTCGTGTCGATGAACACTTTGATAGTAGCAGAGGCCAACTCAGTGATGGCATGTCATCGGTAGGCAATACAGCGACAACCAGTGGTGACAATGCTTATCAGCAAGGACAACAAGAAATCGCGGTTCGAGCTGCGTCGGCAGGAATTCGTTCAGATAATACGAGCCGTGTTGACTCATTAGTTGATGAAGGAAATCAACGTATTTCAGATAAAGATATGGAGATAAACACAGTAAAACATGGTATAAATAGTGAGCAGTCATCAATTCGCCAAGGCCATCAAGAAGCAGAGGCGCGATTTAGTAGTAACCATGAAAAAGAAGTCGAGCATCAGCGTCTACCTGGGGTCAAAAACGCCGATAAACTTACAGAAATGGCACAAGATATACAGGCAAAAAACAAGGATAAAATGTAATGATTACTCAAGGTTTTTTCCAAAGTAGTCGAGTCTGGCAGGTTATGTTTTTTGTGATGCCTAGCATTTATCTATCATTTTGGCTGGTAATATCTGCAATATTTATTGTTGGCAATATTGTCATGGTTATCCCTTCTTTAATCTATTTTATAACATGTGTTTTTATTTTAAGTTCATTTATTTATAGATATAAATTAATTTCATTAAGTTCTATTAGTACCCGTTTTATAAATAATGCTGTTTTTAAAAAACTAACCCTATCAATGTCAATTTGGACTCTTATTTCGGTGGTTGGGTTTTTCGGTGGAATTATTGGTGTCGCAATTTCAAGTTTTATAGCAATGATAGCCAGTGGGCTACTGTTTTCATTTTCCTATAATGAAATATTTAATTTAACAGTGCCAACAGACATGGGACAGGGAATGTATAAAGGCAGTAATATATCCTTTAACGATGCGAGTTATTTTAAAAATAACTTTATTGAAAGCAACGGTTCTGATGTGGTTATAACTAATAATCGAGGGCTGAATGGCTCTGCCTTATCTTTAAGAGAATCAGATAAGGCACAAGATGAATACAAAAACATCGACTCTGTGGATACACACCAATCAACGATTCATCTTGAACCTATTAATCCGGGTAGTGGTTTGCCTATGATAGATGAACATACCGATATTCGTGGGAGTCCATATGGCTCACATGGGATTGATTAATAGAATTTCAGTTATTTAATAGATATCGTATTTAAAATACACACTTATCCATCATCGCTACAATAACACTATAGGACTGCACAGTTAATCTGTGCTGGCCCTTGCCCTTTCTGAGAAAAACTTATGAGCTTGAATACCCGCGATTTTACGCAGGGCGGGCAGGTTGCTTTTATGCGGCTGCGTATGTTCCTGCAAATAAATAACATCATTTCATTTTATATGATCATGTCTATGCTCATCATGACAATAGCGCTATTGTTTATTAGGATGAGCACCCAGAACATTATGAATGGACTGATGTATTGGTATGCAACAACCATAGCGCCATTTCAAACTAAAATGGTTAACCCAACGATTTATCATTTGGATTATTACGGGAAAAAATTACATTATTCGGCTGCGCAAATTGTTAGTGATTCATATACGTCATACTGTGGGTTATTGCTTCGACAGGAATTGATATTATCAGCACTTATTTCTTTGGTGGTTGTCTTCCTTGCTGCGTTGGCATTCTATTGGTATTTAGGGCGAACAGGCCGTAAACAAAGTGAAGATGAGATTATGGGGGGGCGTGTACTCAATACAGACCCTAAAGCTGTTGCCAAAATAATGAAGAGTCGCGGTCAAGCCTCAGATATCAAAACTGATAACTTACCTATCAAAAAAGATAGTGAGATTCAAAATTTTGGCATGCATGGCACTGTTGGTTCAGGTAAATCGACACTGTACCGCAAGTTCTTAGATACGATCCGAGCGCGTGGTGATCTGGTCATTGTCTATGACAAAGGATGTACATTTATTGAGGAATATTATGATGAGAAGAAGGATGTAGTACTTAACACGCATGATGCGCGTTGTGCGAACTGGGATATGTGGGAGGAGTGCGAAAACCTGTCTGATTTTGAAACAGTGTCAACCACGTTAATTCCTATGGGGGCATCAGAAGACCCATTCTGGCAAGGTTCAGCGCGGACCATCTTTTCAGAGGGCGCAGAACGTATGCGTTCAGATGAAGACAGAAGCTACAACAAATTTCTCCGTACTTTACTGGCGATCAAACTGGACAAATTACGTGACTATTTGGCAGGTACGCCAGCATCGACACTCGTTGATGGGAAGATTGAGAAGACCGCTATTTCCATTCGTAGCGTACTCACTAACTATGTTAAAGCCATGCGTTATCTGCAAGGGATAGAGCGCAGTGGTAAGCCTAAGTTCACGATTAGAGAGTGGATGAAGGGCGTGAAAGACGGAGATAAAAACGGCTGGCTATTCATCACTTCCAACCAAAAACACCATGAATCACTGAAACCTTTGATATCAATGTGGCTAAGTATTGCTGCTGACAGTCTGCTTTCTATGGGGCCAAATCGTCATCGCCGCGTGTGGTTTATTATTGATGAGTTACCTTCGCTGCATAAGTTGGCCAACTTACCTTACATCATTGCTGAAGCTCGAAAGTTTGGTGGGTGCTTTATGCTCGGTTTCCAGTCTTATCCGCAGATGGAGGAAATTTATGGCCCGAAATCTGCTGAAGCGATGTTTGACCTGCTAAACACCAAATATTTCTTCCGTTCGCCTAGTAAAATGGTGTCCAAGTTCGTTGAAGAAGATATTGGTGAAACCGTTCGTAAGAAATTCTCAGAGCAAACCAGTTTCGGTTCAGAACAAGTTCGTGATGGCCTTTCATTCGGCAAGGATGAAGTTCGCGAAAATATAATTAGCTATACCGATGTGCAAATGCTCGAAGATTTAGAGTGCTTTGTTACTTTGCCGGGTAATTATCCTGTTGTGAAGATGGCGCTGAAGTATAAGCAGCCCACGATAGTGGCAGAAGCACTGATTGAGCGCGATATTCAATCCAGTCTTGATCCTTATGTAGAAACAGCAATTGTTAAAAACGAAGAAGAAGACAAAATGTTGGATACTTTGTTTTTCGATGATTCTGCTGAACAGCCACAGCCACAGCCACAGCCACAGCCACAGCCACAGCCACAGCCACAGCCACAGCCACAGCCACAGCCACAGCCACAGCCACAGCCACAGTCATTAAAGCCAGCCACTGCTGCCGTGAGTGCGAATGCCACATCCAGTAGCGGCCGTGATAATGAGCTGCAAATGACGACACCACCTGGCATTGATGGCTACGGTGAAATAACCGATCAGGAAATGTATGAACAGTATCTCAGTGATACTGAGACTCAATCATCTGTTCGTCGCGAGGAAATCAATATTAACCAGAGTCAACATCATGATCTGGATGAACCCGGAGGTTATCTCTGATGATGACGATCAGCCCAATTGCTGGGGATTCCTCCTACTATGCCAACAAAGATAATTATTATGTTTTGGGGAGTCTGGAGTCACGATGGATGGGGGATGGGGCGGAGGCGTTGGGGTTGTCAGGGCCAGTTCTTGATACTGAAATGGATGCCATGAGAAAGGGTATTCTACCCGATGGCACCACATTATCCCGCGTTGAGAACGGCAAAGAAACACACCGTGCAGGGTACGACCTGACATTTTCTGCCCCTAAAAGTATATCGATGCTGGCGTTGATGGCAGGCGAAAAACGGTTCATTGAGGCGCATAACGAAGCAGTTTCCGTGGCGATGAAGGAAGTTGAGTCTCTGGCCAGCGCTCGGATCACGGAAAACAAACAAACCACGATCGTTATGACCGGTAATATTGTCGCCGCCTTGTATAACCATGACACCTCGCGAGATCTTGACCCTCAATTGCACACTCACGCACTGGTATTTAATGCCACTGAAGCAGAAGGGAAGTGGCGAGCGCTAGCGAGTGATACCAAGATGAAAACGGGGTTTTCCGAAACGGTATTTGCCAATCAAATTGCACTTGGCAATATTTACCGTCATTCACTCCGGCAGTCTGTTGAATCGATGGGATATAAGACCCACGACACCGGTAAAAATGGGTTGTGGGAAATTGAAGGTGTGCCGGTTGAACCCTTTTCGCAGCGAAGTCAGGCTATTAAAGATGCAGTTGGTGATGATGTCTCTCTTAAATCACGCGATATAGCTGCGCTTGATACACGGAAAGCGAAGGTGGCTTCAGATCCATTGATCCTTGTGGCTGAGTGGAATGAGCGTTTGAAAGAGACCGGCTTCAACATGGCTGATTTCATTGGTCGTGCAAAAGCGAGAGAGGGCCGACCACCTGATGAAGTGCCGCTCGACAATCTGGCCAAGATGGATATGGCGAAAGCAGTCAACAATGCGGTATCCCTGCTTAGTGAGAGCAAAGTTCAGTTTACCTACTCTGATTTACTGGCCAAGACCGCAGGGCAGATGCCAGCAGAGCCAGGACTTTTTGAGCGGGTACGAGAGGGCATTGATACCGCCATCAAGCAACAAAAAGTGATCCCACTGGACAAAGAAAAGGGCATCTTTACCTCAGATATTCATTTACTTAATGAGTTGAGTGTTCGCCAGTTAGCCAAAACGGTGATGCAGGAAGGTCACGTACTCTCATTCCCCGAACATTCACAACCTCGTGAGCGCTCCTATGCTGATGCTTATTCCGTGTTGTCACAGGACAAATCTTCAGTGGCCATTCTGTCTGGCCGTGGTGGCGCGGGGGCACAAAGAGAGCGTATTGCAGACGCGGTAATCATGGCCAAAGAGCAAGGGCGTGAAGTGACGGTATTGGCCGCCGATCGCCGCAGCGGGATTTGGCTGGGGCAAGATGAGCAGATTGCAGGGAGAGTGATGGAGCGTAGCCAACTGACGGCTGACTTTACATTGCCCGCTCAGAGCACATTAGTGATAGATCAGTCAGAAAAGCTGACGCTGAAAGAGACATTGCTGCTGTTGGAAAAAGGTCAGGAGCAAAATGTACAGTTGCTGTTCATTGATAGTCAAAACCGGCAAGGAACAGGAAATGCATTATCTGTGCTTAAAGATGCCGGTGTACCTCAATACCAATTTTATGGAACGCAAAAGCTGGATGCCGTCGTGATCAGTGAAAGTGACAAGCGAACCAGATATGAATCGCTGGCAACCGAGTATGTTGCTATGAAATCCGCCGGCGACGCAGTTATTGCACAGGTGAATGGCCCCCGAGAACAGTCAACTTTAACTGCTGTGATCCGCGGGGTTCTAAAAGATAAAGACCAACTGGCCGCTGAGGATACGGCTGTGTCGGTATTATTACCGGTCTGGCTTGACAGTAAGAGCCGCCATCAGCGGGATAATTATCGTCCAGGTATGGTCATGGAACAGTGGGATCAGGAAAAAAAAGAAATGACCCGCTACCAGGTTGATCGTGTGACTGAGAGTACGAATACGCTGCGTCTGATAAGCGAAAGTGGCGAGGCTCGAGTTGAAAAAATCAATACGTTAGACAGCAGTTGGAGCCTGTTCTCTCAGAAATCGATCCCCGTTGCGGTCGGAGAACAATTAACCGCTGTTGGGCGTGAGCTAAAAGGCCAGATTAAAGCACGTGACCCCCTGACAGTGACGGCGGTCAGTGCTGAGGGTTTGGTGGTTGAACGTCAGGGTAAGAGCCTGGTTCTCGATACGACCCGTGCGCTCAAGTTATCCCCTGCTTATGTTGAAAGCCTTGGGGCCAGTGTCAGTGATAAAAATACACTCCTTGTCGCGGCGAGTGCTAAAGACCTGAATAGCAGTTCCCTTAATCAAATGGCCCGCAGCGGTGATTCGATTAAAGTTTTCACGGCATTGCCACAGGATAGGGCCGAAAAAAGACTGTCGAGTCACCCACAATACCGTCTGGCCAGCGAACAGATAAAAAATGTGGCCGGTACAGATGATCTCGAGCAAGCCATAAATATAAACCAAGCGAGCGTGTTCTCACCGGCACAGCAATCCGTAGCTTTAGGTTTAAGCAAAGCGCAAACCGAGGGGGTAGCGTTCTCTGAAGTGAAACTCATCTCGTCTTCAATCGGTTGGTCTTCCGATGTCAGTATCCCTCAAATAAAGGCTGAGATAGCCCAGCAGCGAAAGGCTGGAGACTTAATCGATCTTGCCCCGACACCCGGAGCAGGGGCCGGGTTATTGGTCGCGCGAGCCACTTACGATATGGAAAAGTCCATTATCAGGACGATTGCGCAGGGTAAGGGGGCGGTTGAACCCATGATGAATACCGTACCGGAGATATTTTTAAACGGATTAACGGAAGGGCAGAAAACGGCGACATCAATGGTTTTGGAAAGTAGGGATCAGTTTCTGGCCATACAAGGTTTTGCGGGGACAGGTAAAACCACACAATTTAAAGCGATTATGGCGGCTATAAGTAGTTTACCGGAAGCGCAGCAGCCGAAAGTCATTGGCCTTGCGCCGACACATCGGGCCGTACATGAAATGCAAGAGGCCGGTGTACGTTCACAAACGCTCGCTTCCTTTATCAGTGAGGAACGTCAAAAAGGACTAGCCGGAGAAAAGTCTGATTACAGTAAGACGCTGTTCCTGCTCGATGAGCAATCGATGGTCGGTAACAGAGATATGGCCGAAATTTACCAGATGATAAGCCATGGCGAAGGCAGGGCTATCAGCAGTGGTGATACTGCGCAGTTGAAAGCGATTGATCCGGGCCAGCCGTTCAAGTTGATGCAACAACGCAGCGCTATCGATACGGCCGTAATGAAAGATATCGTTCGTCAGACGCCAGCGCTAAAACCGGCGATTTACAGCATGATAGAAGGGAATGCCAGAGAAGCACTGGCGCGGGTTGAACTGGTGACACCGGCACAAATCCCCCGCATTCAGGATAGCTGGCAACCTGACGCGTCTGTGATGGAATTCAAGGAAGCGCGTGAGGATAATGCGGTTGAGGGTGTTCGAGTGTTGGCTGATGGCGGGAAAGCGGCACCACCAGATGCTCCCACCAATGTCATTGAGGCCGTGAGTCGTGATTTTGCGGGGCGAACTCAGGAGGCCAGAAACGAAACACTGGTTGTTGCACACCTTAACGCCGACCGTCATGCCATCAATAGCCAAATTCATGATCAATTATACAAAGCCGGTGCATTAGGAGAAGAGCAAGCATCCGTCACCGTGTTGGAGCCAGTCCGTACTTTGCACAATGAATTGCGTGCTGCCAAAGGGTTCTCTGCCCATATTGGTGAAGTTGCCGTGATGAATAACACCTACTTCACAGTAGGGAGTGTTGATACCGCAGCCGGTGTTGTGGAACTTAAGGATCGGGATGGGAATCGCGAGCTGGTATCAAACTTCCAAAACAGTACTCAGGATATTTCACTCTATAAACTCCGTAATATTGCCGTCAGTTCGGGCGATAAGATGCGCTTTACGCGCAGCGATAATGAAAGGGGGTACGTAGCCAATAGTGTGTGGAAAGTCAGCGATATTAGTAGTGATGGCACGATCACATTAAATAATGGCATTCAGGATAAACGCATTGAGCCGGGAAAATCTCTTGAAGACCAACACGTCGATCTAGCGTATGCCGCGACTGCTTATGGGGCGCAAGGGGCCAGTTCTCGTTATGTGATTGCCTTGGAAGGAATCGAAGGCTCTCGTAAGCACATGGCTACACAAGAGGGTGGATACGTTACGCTGTCACGCGCAAAAGAGCATGTTCAGGTGTATACCGATAATCGAGAGGGTTGGCTTAACACACTCAATAAGCAGGCTAACCAACACACCGCCCATGACCTGCTGCATCATGCTGATGATAAAGCTGCGCAGGTAGCAGAACGATTGCTAGCGAGCGCAACTCCGCTTCAGGATACCGCATTAGGCCGAAAGCTGTTAGATACCAGCGGATTGGAGGGCGAATCAATGGCTCACTTTATTGCTCCGGGGAAGAAATATCCGTCACCACACATCGCTTTGCCTGTGTGGGACAGCAATGGTAATCGCGCCGGTGTATATCTTGATGAGGTTAGATTCCATAAAGAAGGGCGTGGTGCCTGGCTGAGTCACGAACCTCGAGTCATGGGAAGTGACGATGCCCGTTTTGCAGGTCTTCAGATCAGCAGAAACGGAGAGACGCATGTCGCGGCCACTATTCAAACAGGGTTGCAGCTGGCGCACGATAACCCGGATAGTGGTGTTCTGATCCGTCTCTCGGGTGAAGGACTTCCCAGCAATATCAACCGCATTACCGGCAGCCTCATTGTCCCCGAAGAGGACACCGCACGTCAGGTTCAAGCGCCAGCAGAAGAACCCCTACCCTTTATTCCCGATGAAGCGGCGAAACGTGCAGCTGAGCTGGATAAACAGGCTCGCGAGATAGTACATCCGTCGCCAGAAAAGGAGAAAGAGCAGCAGTTGATAGAAAAGGTTGCCGAATTACGAGCAACAACTCCCGAAGATATATTGAAATCGTTCAATACCGAAAGTCTGCGGAAAGAAGATTTGTCGCTAGATAAAGCGATTCATGATGTTGCTCGGGCAGAGATGCCACACGAACGTTTACAGCAGCTAGAGCGCGATATTGTGAAACAGAAGACGTTTGGTGAATAAGCAAAATTAGTTATCCGCTTCCTCGCTTGGGGTGTTCGGTGCTCGTCTTTGACTGTGCTCCGCCTCATCCCAAACTCCGGTGCGATGATGGTAGTCCTTTTCCTCGCCAGAAATGGACATTTTTTGATGTCATTGTGTCAAAATGAGAAGGAATATTGCACGAATTATTTGATCAATCCAGCGATCTTAATGCAATATCTGGATCTTCGATTGTTCGTGATGTATTCTTCGAAAAGCGATTTTTCTTTTCTGAGCGGCATCAAATGCTTGTTTCGGAAAAACGGCAGGTAATGTTAAGTATTGATATTACTGCAAGTGAATTCATTAGGATGGGGCGTATCCGGTAAAACGTCTAGGGGAAAGGTGACCGATTGAGGAAGCCTTGAATGCAAAAACCCCCCGAAATCCTCTCGAACTTGGCGGGACGAAGGATATCAGGGGGTCACAAAGCAGGCGCTGGCCTGTGAAGGATTATAACGCATGTTAGTACGAGATCAATATGATTCTGCCATAAGCGCAGGATCAGGTGCTTGAGCAGACAAACAATCAGGTCAATCCTGACTTCCTACCCCGCTCCCGACGTGGCGAAGCAAACAGCCTTCGTAAGGGGCAGTCGAAAATTCATCGGCGTTACGCGCCCAAATTATCCTGTAGCGTTCCTCGCGGAATGGCCGCAAAAGTGGTTGCGCGTCTCAGTAGTCATAACTGGCACCGTAATCACGAATTGATTGAACTGCGCCGTCAAGGCTATGTGCCATATACCAAGCGCAATGACCCATACTTCATACCGCAACCTATGCGTATTTCAGCCCGGTCGGAGAGCTGCGAAGCCTTGACTGCTTTGTCTATGGCCTTGGCGGCAAATTGTGATTACAACCCTGACAGTGATTACCCATTCGAAATTATGGCTCCGTTTGAGCAAATTGCGGCCTCGATGGGGATGTTGCATGTTTATGATAACGGCCGCAAAGCTTATGACAGTCCTTTGCATGCGTTATCTGTGCAAGAACAACTGGGATACGTGATAGCGCTTCACGGTAAAGATACTGACAGTGGCCAGAACAAGCCGCTGCGTTTATGGCTGACTGAAAAGTTCTTCATTTCCAGAGGCATTGCCGTTGAAGAGATCCGTCATTGGCTTGGACAGTTCAAAGTATGGGCGATAAAAAACGGTTTAACTGAAAGCTTGCGCAAGAAATATGAACGGCACTTGCTGCGTGTTGAGCGGATTGGTATTGATCTGAACGACAAACCCTCCCTACGGAATCGCTTAAAACAAATCAAACGTTGGGTTGTTAGCCCTGACCTGGCAAAAGAGAAACAAGAGAAAGTGGCTCTGTTGGAAGGTCGTCTGGCTGAGATCAACAGTGGTAATTCCCAGCGTCTCGATCTTCTTCTGGACGAGACACAGCGTAAAATTAGCAGTTTGGCCAAAGCGAAGCGTAAACGGCAGAACCCTTATTATGATGCCTATGTCAAATGGTCAACAAGCGGGGCGGTCATGACGCATGAAGTCGTGATGCAAGAGCAAGCGTTGCAGAAAGAACAGCCAGGCCTCAAACACAATGACCCAGAAACCTTTTACCGGTTATTGCTTGAGCGTGCTGGCATAGTCTAGCCTTAATTATACCTCTCCTCGAATTCTACCGTGCTTAGCGCGGTTTCTGTGTTGGTGAAATCGGACAAAATGGATGTTATTTGAGCGCCTGCCTCCTCCCCTTTTTCGGGTTTCCCCACCAATTAATGAATGATATTGGCTAAATTTTGAAAGTGCTGAATATCTATACTATTTACTTCGTATTGATGTAGTTAACTTCGTAACCTGTCTGATAAATATCATTAATTTCGAACGTTATTCCTGAACAAAATAAGCCTCTAAAAAGAGGAGTACTTTTCGAGCGGCTAAAGCCTGCTCTCTAAAGTTGCTCCCCTCGCTTTGCTCAGGGCAAATTAATAATTAACTATCGTGAGTAAACAACATCATTGGTAGCTCCCGACTAACGTCGGGCAAGGGAAAAGAGACATTGCAAACCTAAGCGTTCGTCACGCTACGCGTGCCAATCGCTAAGGCCCCGGAAATCACGCCCAGCGCGTCGCTACGCGCCACACTGCGCGCTCACCGGGGTTCTTTGCAGTGAAGCCACAAAATCGTATGTAACCTTGTATGGCTCAACAGGACAGGGGGTTATAAGGAACTCTTATGACCCGTACCGGCGTTGCCGGGCTTCAGCGGTTATACATCGGGGAATATGTGATTACAGTGTGCCGCTTTCTATGCACTGCGTGCATCAAGTTCTACAGGGTTATTGGCCGACTATTTTTGATAGTCAGCAGCCACGATTATTAGGTAGCCTGGCAACAAATATTCTTTAACGGGCATTACACCTTTATCAGCGAAGGGAAAGAGAACGATCTGGATGCGATGATTGACGGGCTGATACTGTAATCAGACTGAATGGCCGCAGCCACAAAATTTTGGCGGGTTCCCGCTTACAACCCCCAATAGGGGTAAGTTTTGAGATCGGAAATTATTGTAAGTTAAGCCTGATTTTTGAACAGGCTTACCTATAGTAATAGGGAGTACTCCCGTACTATATGCCGTTTTCCGTGCAATATGTTAAATAGGCCCCGATTTCTCACGATATAGCTGCTCTCTTTGCCCTTTCTCTCTCTGTCAATTCTCATAATTAGAAGTCATATAAATCATATCGTTGAAACTAAGTTCCACAAAACCTAAGATGCGTATGCCCCTAAAAAGGTAAGTGGCTTACGGGTAAACACGTAGGCCAATCAATTCCCTATATCCCAGTAATGGTGAATGTATGGCTCAAATAATTTTTGAAAGAAACAGAGGTGTTCCGTGGCAACAGAAAATAGAACGAATGGAGATTCCATCCATGAGCAGTTAAACCAGTTAGAAATGCAGGGGCGTGTTCCGAGTGACATTCGTGAGACAGGCACTCAACAAATGCGCTGGCAATGGGACGAATATCCTTCAGGTGTGCATTATGGCGCACCGATGGACCCAGAACCGTTAGGTCGCTACAACGACCCTACGGGACGCACAGGTATCTGCTACGCCGCAGATAACGCCTCCGCTGCAATAGCTGAATCGTTGGGAAGAGTCTACCAACGTGACCCAGAGAATTTTACTCTTGGTTTGAGTGATTTACACAAGGCTCAAATGTATACGCTAGAGACGACTCGTGATACGAGAACCATCAATATGACGAAGTTGCAGGGTATGTTGCATATTACTGCTGATAAGACGATGGGCAATCGACAGGACATTACACAAGCCATTACCGATTGGGCTGCGAACACACCAGGGCTACAGTATGACGGTGTTTCGTACAGTTCCAGGCATTACGGTGTGGGAATATGTACTGCCTTCTGGGAACGCGAGGGGGAGACAGGCCCCTTAGCTGATGTTACGCATAGTTCCGTTTATTCACATGTTGGGGTTCTACGCCGGAACCCCAGATTTTTCCGTCATCTCAGTTTCAGCCCGGCAACCAGCGCATCCAGGTCAATAATCTCATTGTTGCTCTGGAAGATGTAATGCCCGTTCAGCAAAATATGCTGCCAGGCCACCGGTGATATCCGGGGCAGAGCCTCAATGCCTTTGGTGTTATCTTCCGTTTCCAGTCGTTCCAGCAATCGAGACAGGATCGCGGAGTTGTAGTAAACGATCGCGTTGCAGATCAACCTCCCACACTGATTACTGATTTCCGTTTCAATGTCATTTTTCCCGGTTAACTCTTTCTTTCCGCCGACTTTGGCTACCGCGGCGCGTAGCTGGTGATAAGATTCAACCCGGTTCTGAGAACGACGGATATTGCGTTCCAGCTGCGGATCCCGCAGATACTTTAGCGTGTAAATACTGCGAACCAGCCGGTCATATGCAAATACCGCCTGTCTTGTCGGGTTGGTTGTTGTGTACGTACACAGTTTGCGGATCAGCGTTCCCTGCGTCATTTCTTTCAGCCCCAGCGTGGCGACAATGCGGTCGAGGTTGCTTTTTTCACGGATGATAAGGTTCAGGTCAATCTGTCCAGCGGGTTGAATCAGGCATTTTTTATAGGCCGATGGGTCTCGGGTGCAGTACAACTCCTGTAGCTGCCTGTTCAAATCCGTAAAATGAGGTTCAAAGCGCAGGCCAAACCAGTGCAGGATTGCAAAGTTGGCTTTGTTGATGCTGTGCATGTCCCCGGTGATGGCCGTGGGTTTAACCTCTGAAGTGTTGCGGTAACAGATATCAAAGACATGGTGGCCTTCGTAGTCGTTTGTGCCAATCAGGTATCCGTTGATCGGGATGTGGTTACATAACAGCGTGTAGGCCACCATGCCTTTACCGCGGCCGAAGTATTTACGCGAATGCCGGGCTTTTACTGTCGGTCGTTCAACGCCAAATTTTTGTCCGTCAACGGCCCCATAAAGCGTTCCCGGATCAAACGAATAGAGCGGGAAAATCGGCAGTGCCTCTATGGCATCGGTGATGCAGTCATTGGCCGTGAGCAGCGATGCCAGCCGAAGATACTGCTCATACGTGGTTTCCAGCACATGAAACGGAATATCGCTGGTTCGCGCCATCACATGGTTACCATGATTCATCGCCTGGGCAACGATGACAGCCATCAGGCTGTCTGCATCAGCTTCGTTTTTGGCATATCGAGGCTGCAGCGGTTTCATGGCGGGCAGAAACCGGCAGTGCTCGTTAACAAAGCGGAAAACGTCGGTTACATCGCAGAATGGCAGTTGTTCATAAAAACTCTTCTCCTGCGCTTTATGACGACTGACCACGGATTTATGCCAGGTCAGTTTCTGCGTTTGTTGATCGTATTCCAGATGTTTCAGTTTCCCCTGTTTTAGTTCGCGGTTAAACGCTTTCCATTGCCGATGCAGTTCGGACTCCAGCGCCTTTAGTTGCGTTTTAACTGGCTTCTGCAGAAAGGGGATGTTAATTGCAGCCAGCACTGCGGCCTGTTCCCTTTCCGGTACCAGTTCATCTGAAAGATGGCGGTGCCGGAGGCTGTTGTTGAGGTGGAATTCCCCCGACTTAAAACGCTTTCTTATCTGACGATAGAGCCAGAACTCATAGCGCCCGGCATTCAGGCCAGTGGGCTCGCCATCTTCACCAAACTCCAGCAGGTATGGACGCAGGCGTTCCGGTAATGTTTCCGGCGGACATTCCGCCAGTGGTCGCTGCAAAAGCGTCTGCTTTTTGCTGAACACCATTCTTAGCCAGCTCAGCGCCTCAGCCCAGGGGCTGTCCTGAACCACGCTGGTGAGGTCGAGTGACAGATATAATGGCCTCAAGTGACGCCGGATTAACGCCGTCATACCGTCAACGGCCTGCCACTGCAGCGCCAATTTGCTGACGAGTTTCACACTCATGCGTTGTGCGGTGGTTTTCAGCATCTCCCGGGGCATGATTTTCCAGGCCTGGTGGCGGACTTCGCCAAAGGTGGTGGGATCCGGAACGCTGTCATCAACATAAAGCGACAGCAGACGCCCGATTTTAGATGTTTCGCGCCGGTGTTTTTCCTGCACGTCAGCCATGAGTTTTTTGGCCACGCTGCGGCTCTCATCTTCAAGCTGTTTCATATGGAAAAACATCGCATCCACCAGGTTGTCGCTGAACTGGCGATAACGGATCCAGGCATAACACAGCAGATAAAGGCGGGTCTGCTCAGGCTTCAGATTGCGGAGATCGTAAACGGTATAGAAATTTGCCAGACTGGCGTAGTACAACAGATTTTGCTGAGAAATATTCAGCGCTGGCAGGATGTCGCAGGCCTTGCGATGCAGCGGTTCCAGGATGGCCCGTTTCTCCCGCTCATGGACCATCTGACGCCAGCCAAAGTCACGCGCATCCTGCCTGAGGACCGCAAGTCGGGAAAGGGTATCATCCCGTTCAATTAGTTTTTTTAGGTCAGCAATGGCGGCGTCATCAAGCTGTTCCGTCAGAATACGTCCCAGCCGCTGCCTTTCATCAGAAAGAACCCGGCTCACCAGTTCCTGAAGTGTGGTGTAGCCGGGGCGGATGATTTTATGCGCGTTGAGCCAGATAATCAGCTCAGTGGCGACAAAGCCGGGGGTCACATCGCGGTGAACAATCCGAGCGGCCTGTTGTTCAAGCTGTGAAGACAGTGCTGATGACCATGGTCGGTAACCATACAGCGCGCAGATATTTTCCCGCTGAGCATAGCGCTCGTGCTTAGAAGGAGATTTGTCCGGAGGTGGCTCTCCCGGGAAATAACGGCTCAGAACAAACTTGCAGTCGTCCTGAACATCATCCCAGCCGAAGCGAAAAAACAGGTGTTTGGCTTTAAAGTAAGCGATTTGCAGAATGCAAAAGAGTTGAGCATGAAGCCCTTTACGATTGTTCACCAGTGCCAATTCAGATTCATCCAGAGCCAGAAACTCCAGCCGCTGTGCATCATCGAAATCAGGGATACCATATAATGCTTCCTGCTCGGCGTCCGAAAGAATACTGAGGAGTTTATTTTTATTGGCCATCCTTGATCCTTATGCATACCCCTTAAAAACGTAATTGTCACATTATCATTAAAATTACACCTTTACGTGTCATAATTTAAATGACGGGTAATGTGACCTTCATTGACAGATTGTGACCTCAAAATCAGAGTGTCACATAATCGAACGTATATGTGATAGGAAATAGTATGTTAATTGGTTATATGCGGGTATCGAAGGCAGACGGGTCACAGACGACGGACTTGCAGCGCGACGCGCTCATCGCTGCTGGCACCAACACCGCACATATCTATGAGGATATGGCTTCGGGTAGGCGCGATGATCGCCCTGGATTGACTGCCTGCCTGAAAGCACTCCGCGAAGGAGACACTCTGATGGTATGGAAACTCGACCGTCTCGGTCGAGACCTACGCCATCTCATCAATACAGTACATGATCTGACTGTGCGTAGAGTTGGATTGAAAGTGTTGGCAGGACACGGCGCAGCGATCGATACGACGACTGCTGCCGGTAAGCTGGTCTTTGGTATTTTTGCGGCACTGGCTGAATTTGAGCGCGAGCTGATTTCCGAACGTACAGTTGCAGGGTTGGCTTCGGCCCGAGCTCGAGGTCGTAGCGGGGGGCGGCCATTTAAGATGACAACAGCCAAACTACGTTTGGCAATGGCGGCGGTGGGAAAACCGGAAACTAAGATAAATGAGCTATGTAAAGAACTTGGCATTACCCGTCAGACGTTGTACCGGCATATATCTCCGGATGGCCAATTACGAACTGATGGAATAAAACTACTCAGTAAGATATAAACTATTATTCCGGAATAGTCAGAAATTTCGGTGGCCCACAGATAAGGTATGGTAGTTAAAGAGATAACTATGTTAAATAAAAACAAATTAGCTGAAATATATAAAAAATTCGGTTTTACGCAAGAAAAAACTTATGATGACAATATAGCGGTGTATTCAATAAAAACAGGTCATTATCATAATGCCGACATCCTACCTTTGTTAGATGGAGTAGATGTCAATCAGACTTTTGAAGAATATAGACAACTGGGTTATGCATGTCAGATAAAAAAATACAACACTTATGAAGAAGCTCATAAGGAATTATTTGACGGTTTTTTTAGTGTCGAAACCACTAAAGAACGACTTATTAAAGATTATAAGATATTTACAGACGCTATAGTGAAGATCCACTCCTCAACTGCATCGTATTCATATATAAACTCTAAGTATTATATTAATGGGAGTGAAGGAGATTTAAATGTGGTTTCTGAGATTTTAGATAGAATAAACATAAATAAACCTATGCTTTTTTTGATTGAAGCAGCAGCAGGTTTTGGTAAAACATGTACAGCATATGAGTTGTTATTAGAGCTAGTGACAAAAAATATTGGCAAAATACCACTTTTTTCAGAGTTATCTCGAAACAGGCAAGCAAAAATATTTCGGTATGTATTACTCGACGAAATTGATAGGAGTTTCCCTCTTCTCAGTTCATCACTAGTTAGAAATGAAGTTCGTGCTGGAAATGTTCCTGTTATACTTGATGGCTTTGATGAACTTCTCCATGAAAGTACTAGTAACGATCAAGTAAACTATGAAAAAACAGAGCCAATGCTGGAAACCATTACTGAGTTATTGACTGACAGTGCAAAAGTGGTATTAACAACCCGTAGAACTGCTATTTTTGACGGCGATGATTTTCATCAGTGGATTGCTTCACATAAAGATGACTTTGATGTTATCAGAATAAGAATCCAGGAACCACAAATTGAAGATTGGATTCCAACAAACCGTTTGCAAGAAATTTCATCAGCAGGGTTCCCACTCGATAAGTTATCAAACCCAGTATTATTATCATTTTTAAGATGTATAGATGATAATGATTTTGAAAAAGTAGTCAAAGACCCAACAAAGATTGTTAGAAAATACTTTGACTCAATGCTTGAAAGGGAGAGGAAACGACAAGATTTATTAATGTCTATTGAAGATCAATATAAAATACTGAAGATCATAGCTGATGATATGGTGCAGGGAAATTATACATCTGAGTCTCGTGAATATATATCTCTCGTGATAGTGGAAAAAAATCTATCTTTGCTAGAAGCGACGAGAAAACTTTACACTGTTGACGAAAGGCCAACAACTGATGAGATTGTTAATAAGCTTGCTTCCCACGCGCTTCTTGACCGTTCAGGATCTGAAGGACAAGGTATCGGTTTTGTTAATGAATTTGTCCTCGGGAATTTCGTATCAGAAAATATTATTGATGACAGCAATAATGAATGGATCGGAGATAAACGTTTCATAGAACCCGCAGTGCAGTCTTATATGCCCAGAATTGATGATGAGAAAGAATTGCTTTGGCATAGCCTTGAATTTTCTTTAAATTTCATGTCAGGACATGACAAAATTTTGTACTGTCACAATCTATTAGGCAAAGTCCCATTAGATTTGAACCAAGATAGTGTTGAGCAATTAGTGATAACGAAGCTCAGTCTTGGCGATAAAAACACCATTACTGATACGATCTTTGTAGACTGTTCCTTCTTTAGTAGCGAACTCATATGTACAAATTTTCGTAATGTTACTTTTGTAGGTTGTTCTTTCATTGACTGCAGTTTTTTATATTTAGATGGTAAGGAAGATATTTACTTCCTTGGTTGTGACTGTAATAATGATGCCATTCAGCAAAAAATATTAGAATTAGATAATGAGTCTGATAATAACATTACAGATTGCGACATATATATACTTGAGAAATTTTGTCCGAAGGGGAGTGTTAGTTATTATAAACACAGGCCAATTAAAGGTTTGTGTGAAAATAACAATCATTTTTATCTTAATGAGATACTCTATACTATCCAGAAGCTTAAAAAAGAAGGCTATTTACTCACGCCAGACAAACGTTCATTCCTAGAATTAAATATGTCGAAAATATCAGAAATAAAAACAATTCTAGGGAGATCGGTATAATGTATAATGCAAATGAACTTCGTATAATTCAAAACTTACAGAATAATATTGAATGCGAACTCAATAGAATTGGTCTGTTATATCGTTTCTTTTCCAGAACAAAATCAGAAAGCTCTATTACTAAAAAATTTCTTAAAGAACCAGATAAATATTCAGAATACGGGAAAAAGATTCAAGATTTATTTGGCGTCAGAATTATTCTGTATTTTCCTGATGATTTACTAATAGCACAGGAAGCATTGAGTAAATTATTTCAAGTTGACTCAAAAACAGTTGATGAAGCTGCAACTGACAATTTCTCTGCCACTCGCTGTAATTATGTGTTTAGACTCCCGGTTGATTTATCATCTGATAGTGTACTTATAAAGAAATATTCATATATAGATAAGACTTTCGAAGTTCAGTTCAGAACTATTCTTTCAGAGGGTTGGCATGAAGTCGAACATGATTTACGTTATAAATGCAAGGACGATTGGAACGAGCACAGCGATCTCAGTCGTGCGTTAAATGGAATATATGCATCCCTTGAAACATCAGACTGGGGTATCATGAAATTATTTGAGGAGTTGGCATATCGAAATTATAAATCTTCATCATGGTCTGCTATGTTAAGAAACAAATTAAGACTGCGAATGGATGATTCTATTGATAGTAATATCATCGAAATAATAGATGAGAAAAACCTAGGGAAAGATTTCTTTAGAATTGACAGGAACAAACTTTTAACCCTTATGTTGAATTACGATATAGATATACCGATAAACCTCAATAATATTATATTCTTATGCAACCATTTTTTCGTTAAGTCTCTCGATCTAAAAAATATTGCTCCAAGATTAATTTTACAAAAATTTATGGATGCAGAGGAAAAATATAAGGAGAAAAAATTTTTGTCTTCTTGATGAGGTGATATTCAAAAAATAAAAGGTGCATAGGGATTAGGCTATGCACCTAATGTTGGATTTTTCGTATAATTTGGACAGCGTTTTTTCACATGAGTTATGCAAATCTGCCTTTAGTGACGGAATTTTCTGGGATTCCGGCGTAGAACCCCATGTTGATTCGAACCCAGATAATTTCCCTCAAAACTGGCAGGAAAAAGACATTAATGGATTTGAAATTGTAGTGGAAACGCTACAGTTTGATGTGATTGCAGATGACTCATAAATAAAAGGCCCTAAGGGGCCTTTTTTAGTGGGATGCCTGATGACCGAAGAGAGCGGCTTGTTTGCGGATATCTTTCATGTGTTCACCTGCCGTGCCGTATTTTTTCAGTGCATCGATGACATTTAAATTTTCTTCATCATCGAAAAAATACATTGCAGTCAAGAACGAGGTTTTAGTGACTGGACTAAAATCTCCCAGCAACATTAAAACTTCTTCCAGCCCATCAATCATGCGGTTTCCGTCAAACTGGAATGTCGGGAATTTGCTCTCGCCCCCTACCTGCACTGCCAGCAATTTTTTTGCTTTCAGTCGATTGTTAATTGTCTGTCTTTTTACTCCGAGGATGTCAGCTGCTTTACTTGCCCGGCATGTTCCGCCGAGTCTCTTCAAACGTTCTGCAAATTTGACCGCGCTTTCATTTAGATGATCCATTTTGCGTTTTTCACGCGGTGACATCTCAGAAGACCGGTCTAGTTGTGTTTCAAAAAAGAGTTTAGCCAGCTCGTTGTCTGTCATGTTGCGAGCGGTGGTTAGCTGTTTTTTTTCAGCTAATTTTGCCACTAACTCGACTGCCAAATTTGATAAGCGGTCCAACACGGCAATTTGCTCTGTGGACAGTGGTTTGCGGCATTCTTTTTGAATTGTGCTAGTCATATTTACCTCTCTTTGACACTTAGAATAGTCACATAAGAGTAAAGTGTCAAATTAAAACGACGTGAAAATATACAGATTGAACCGGTGGTGTTGTCGTCATAGGGTGTACTCCCGCGCTATACGCTGTTTTCCGTGGGCTTTGTTTAATCGGATAACCTAAATGCGATACCGCTAAGGCGATAATTTTAAAGCGACAGCCCTTGTACTAAATCAATCCCTTGCAGGCTCTTGTGGTTAAATAATGCGCTAAACGTACAATAATGTGCGATCTCCAAACTGACCCCATATTGAAGAAGGTGACGAGATAGAACGTGAAATGCCTGGGAATAGTAAGGAAACCTATATTGTGCTTGAACCCGGATTTTATCATGGATTGGCGGGGATTCCGGCTGGGTATCAAATGGATGTGACAAGAAAAACATCAGTCGCGTCGTCAGTACCATTATCACCTCAACAATCATTACCTGTTCATGTAAGTAACACTTATAACTTTCATGGGGCTAACAGTAGAGAAAATAATAACTCTACCGATAACTCATACAAGTACACTGGCAGTAGTGAAAATTTAAAAGAAATATTTGATTTTATTGCCTCGGCGCGAAAAAAAATTGAGTCTGCTGCATTAGATAAATCAGTACTAAATACAGCAAATCAAAGTTTGGATATTGTTGAAAGCCTATTGAAAACCGCTGAACCTTCTAAGTCCATTATCAAAACGCTACTTAGTGCGCTCCCATTTACTGTACAAGCCTTGCCTTCTATTCTTAAACTTATCGAGATGTTCAGTAATAACTGAAACATTCGCTCACTGCTGGATAATACCTGTAGTGAGGACGTTTAGTCTCTTTTTCTCTGGATTAGGTTTTACCCTAAAACCACCTAATAGCTTTACTTTTATACTAGATCACAGATATATGAATGTAATTAGTTTATAATTAAATTTCGTTTAATGGAGATAATCTATGTTACCAAAAATTGATAAGACCAGAACTACCGAAGGCAATTTTTCGATTAACCAATCCAAAGGTATGGTAGGTAAAACAGTCAAAGAGGTGCATTTTGGTTTTGCGGAAACTCATAAGTCAGTTCATGATTGTGAGGTTTTAATCATAGAATTTACTGATGGGACTAAATTAGCTATATCAACCGGCTCTAATGTCCAGAATGTCTGTCATGATCACCCTAAACTTAAACCTAATGACTTTCATACCGATCTCGATTTGACATGGGAACGCTAGATATATAGTTTTAATTGATACTTAGAATAAGAGCAATAAAATACATTTTTAATTGAGGAGAGGGGGAGTAAATGTCCGATACGATTAGAAAAAAATTCGATATTCCTGAAAATCATACTTTAAAGGAAATTTCCATGGAGTAGAAAGGAGCTAGAAAAGGTCGTGATAATGATGAATATATTTATGAACAATTAAATGAAAATGGTGAGGTAGTTGCCTCTTATGTTGAAATTCATTCAACATCAACTTATCCACCTTTTGCCACAAGCATTACAGTAACAAAATCCTAGATTGATAATAGAAGGACGCAATTAATGCGTCCTATTTTTTGTGCTGAATTAGTATATACTCTAAAATAACTTACTTTCGCGTGATATGATCTAATAAAGATTAAATAATATAAGAAAATTAGTGGGTGAATATTTAAATGATGTATCATTATATAGACCTAAATGCCGCAAAATCCATCATAGAAAATTCAACAATTGGATTAACCGATATTCGTTTTTTGAATTATAAAAATGAATTAAATCAAGGGTTGAAATTCTAAAGGCTGCAATGTACGAATTTGTGTTATCTAATGAAATAAATGATATGGCTTTTTTAATTCCAAATTATCATAGGCAACAGAAAGCGCATCAGCGGAACGGTACAGTAATTTTTTCTCTCAAAACTCAGTCTTGCCATCTTTAGACCCTCTTGTTAATCGTGGGTTGTGACATATGTCTGTCAAGGCTATCAGCTTCTTGTCTGACACTCAGTATCACTTATTTATCATCACATTAGTCATGATTTTGTATTTCCTTATTAAGGGAGTCAGGTGTATCGGTTTGGCAATTATTGATGCTGCTTTCCCCCTGCCTCTTGGGTTTACGCGAAAAGGGCCAAACTAGAATCAGTCGCACAGCGCATTCTTTAAATGTGAGACATCTTCAGTAGACGAACGCTTAGCGTAGGGTTTCGCCCCATCGGCCCTCAAACTCTAACGATTAAAACTCCATTGCATCATCACCCTTATTTTCCGATGTTATTAAATGCTCAGAAAATGTTATAGGGTGAGTCTCCTTCTTATAAACGACGCTTTTAATTTTATGTATTTCCAGACTCTTCTCATCGAGACGTATTACACCATGATGTTCACGATTATAATTAACTAAGCTATTTGAGTTGAGTTTATTAACTAATAATGTGATTCTTGGGTCGAATATATAGAATGAACCGTTGTCATTATGATCATATTCATACAAATCGACACTATATTCCCTACTCTCCCCTTCATTATTAGCGAACGCAACTTTAGCGGATTTACTGAATAAAACGATATTCAGCTCGTTTTTATCGTGTTGCATACTGCTCACTTGAGTTGACTCAAATGATATACCGTCTAACTTACAGTTTTGCAATAAGCCCAGGTATTCAGAGACGGCTTGTGTAATAAGATATTCGTGCCCCTTCGCTTGCCCTAATACAGGGATGGTTAATTTATTGGATAAGGTTCTTAGAAAAAGAATTTTATCCCGTTCAACTAAGCCCTCGGGATCAAAGCGGCTTGCCCCTGAATGGCTCAGCGATTTGAATGCTGAAAGGTCGAGTATTCGCAGTTCGCGAAGGGGGTAAAATGTCGCCACGATAACAGAACTGCCGACGGCGGGTCTTACCTCTGCGATGGCGATATCCGGTGATGTCGATCCGTAGAACACAGGTACGCCATGTGCATTCATCCTGCCTGGTGTTGCCAGAATTGATGGCGGTGGCCCTAACTCAGCCTCTGGATGCGTGAGTGCTTTTTCGAGGGCTTGATCATCATTAAAAACGCGCGCTCTGAATAAAGGGTCATTGGTATTTAATTTTTTAATGACGGTATCGCTGTGAACATTTATATCGGCAAACAATTCATCCAGAAATTTTTTCGCCCCGCTGTTGAAGAATCGCGCTTCTGTTAACAGGGAGTTGGATATATCTTCCCATTTTTGGTTAAAAGTGCTTGTATGCCAATTTATTGGACTGTAGGTATATTCCTCACTGTATTGACTCTCCTCGTTATAATCATTAAATTGGTCATAAAGTGACGCAATAATATCGTTTGCGACATCCTCATCAACCTCAAGTTCTTCCTGGATAATATAATTGAGGTCATCCCCTGTAGGTTCTCCCTCATAATTACAGTCCGCTATCTCATAGTGATTGGCTAACATAACATCCACTTTGCCCGCCAGTTCTTCTATGCTGATAGTTTCTGTTTTCTCGTTACAATAGCTGCATTCGTTATCTGTATTACCGGTTTTTATTATATCGTTTTGAATATATATTTCATTGACGCAGTGGTGACAAATATATTTTTCTTCCCACATTCATTCATTCCTTATGAATACACGGTAAGCTGAGTTAGCGATTGACTCTATATTAGCGTAATCGTTATTCAGGCAGTATCTAAAGATAGCGAGATGTCGCCAGTGGCCTGCCAAAGGGCCATATCGCTTCTTTGGCGGTTCACTTGGCTTTAGCCCAGGAGTGCCAACTTTGCTATTCACCCCCTGAATGTCTGCTATAATCCTTTTTGTCTCAAAGGCTTGCAGTCCGTTTGAGGCAGGCTTTCGGGGCGTGTTGGGCGCGTTACGCCCCGAAAGCCACCCCGCAGTTATTGGTTTTATCCCTATCCTGCCGGAAACTCCCAAAAAATTACCATTTTCGACAATGACCGATCACCGATTTATTGTTATCGACCATCAAGGCGCTTTACGTCAAAATAATCCCATTCAGGGCAACATGCGGATTTTAAAATGTTGAGCGTTATCCCTCACGATGGGGGGCAGAATTCACGTAGCGCGATCGGCGCACCGGCCCCGTTCTTTCACTATGGCCATGCACTCGCATTGCGAAACATGGTACTGGCCACTGGCGATGCAGAATTACCGCTCTATTTACTGGCCCCTGAAATTACCGTGTTGCTGGCCTACTTCCCTGATCTGCGTCAACGGCTGTTTATCGATACGCTGTGGAACACCGGCGCGAGGCTCAATGAAGCGCTGGCGCTGACACCGGCATGTTTTCATCTCGATGCGGTGTCGCCGTTCGTGGTGCTCAAGACCTTAAAGCAACGTACCATTGGCAAAGGCCGCCCGAAAAACGGACAGGCGCTTAAACGTATTGTGCCGCTGCTCGATGCGGATTATGTGGAACGGCTGCGGGAGTATGTCGCCACGTTCAGACCGAAAAAGCATGAACCGTTATGGGTGAACAAAAAAGGGGAGCCGGTCAGTGATGAAACCCCTAGGGGATGGATCAGGGCGGCGGTGAGTCGGGCAGAGCGTGACAGCGTAACGTTTAGCTTGCCGGTCATTACCCCGAAAACCTTTAGACACAGTTTTGCGATGCATCTGGTGCAGCATGGTGTGGCGTTCAAAGTGGTGCAAACCTACATGGGCCACAAGGACGCCGCCAGTACCGAGGTGTATACGCGGGTTTTTGCGCTCGATGTGGGGGCGCAGTACGGGGTACGGTTCAGCATGGCCACCAGTGATGCGAGAGCATTGATTACAGGGTCGGGAAAGTTACCCGCATAATTCATCGCCGGTAACGGCTTAACGTGAGTGATGACAGGATGAAAGTAAATATCTCTATGGAAGAGATTTTCGGCGATAAAATCAAAGAAATAAGGGAGAGAGAGGCAGAACACCGTCCCAATATTGCATGGTTCTCTAACTTAGATCCCGATAAGTTACTTACCTGTATGCCGAAATATGATTTTGGATCTTTTGAATCCATCCCCCTGGACAATTCTGGGTTAACGTTTCCGGCGTTTGAGGATATCAACTTTACCGTCCCTCTGGTCGGTTTTCAGCGCAGCCATGCCAAGGTTGTGTATGTCGATGGATTGAAATTTGTGAGCAATTTCGGTTCCGATGCATTCTGCATTGACCCGCGCCGGTGGCACAAAATTAAAACCTATATAGCCAAAGGCCAGGTTGTGTACCCGGAGGCTTGTTCGGAAGGATTTGGAGTATGGGATGGGCGACATCGCACGCTGCTGTTGATGCAACTGTACAACCGACGTACTGTTCCGGTGGTTATCAGTGAAGTTCACTATGACACGTTTATGACGGCCGCGAAGAATTGTGGTGCAGTGTAACCTGTGTTAAAACCGGGTAACTGTCTGGATTTGGTAAAAGTTGCGTTTACCAAGCACGTTTCCATGTCTCTGCACTACCCAATTAACGCCTTAGATTTAGCTCTGACTTCAGCTAATTCTAATGCCGTAACACGCCCTTTCCGAGTTGCATTTCGTTTGCGCCAATCCAGGCTTTTTATCTGATCAGATAAAACAGCACTTGGTCTTGTCCCAGCGATGAGCACTTCAAACGGATATCCCTTTATTTGTGTGGTCATAGGGCAACACAACATCAATCCTACCTTTTCATTATATACAGCAGGACTAAGTACCAGGGCCGGGCGATGGCCAGCTTGCTCATGGCCAGCCTGCGGATCAAAATCAAGCCAAACAATATCGCCAGCGTCAGGAACGTAGGTTTTCATTTAAAGAGCCTCATTTCCTACTGGTAATCCAAAATCTATTTCATGATGAATATTTCCAGGGGTTACACTGGCTAAGAGGGATTGAAGAGATACCTCTTTAGCACGCACCGGTACAAGGACTATGCGGCCATCTTGAACCTGAATATCTACCGTATCATCAATCTTCAAACTAGCCGCTTCCGTAACGGCGACAGGTAATCTCACAGAAAGACTATTGCCCCATTTTTTAACTATTGCTTGTGCCATAACTCCTCCATTACATGCGTATCAACATTGTTGATACACTACGTGTTAAATTTTCTTGTGTCAACAATGTTGATACATGCTGTGATGTGAGCCGATGAACGTAAGATGCACATCAAAATATCAAATGGTGTACTCACTCTAGTTAAGTAGCTTTACATATCTCTCGTCTTCGACCATTGAGTAGCCATATCGCTTTAAGTTGTATTGCTTCGCAAACATTGCTTTGCAGGAATGGGGGGTTGTGCGCTATAGGATACCGTACAGCCTACGGCTGGCATTCGCGGCCATATCCATCCAATTCACATGGTATTAATTTGCCGCTTACATGCCCTGGCGGGCATATAATTTCGCATGCGAAATCTAGGTATCTTAAAAGAGGCTTTTTTTGTTTATTATATATCTATATTGATATATAAATTTATTTGTGTATAATAATCAACATAGAAGAGCGGAAGGCCGCTTTTCTCCTATCGGCGAAACGCCATACTCACAGGAGTTTATATGTATAAGAACGAAGCCATTCGTAAAGCAGAAATTCTAGAAGCAACCCCTGCCATTGCAGAATATCTCAATGATATCCCTACCCAAAAGGCGGAACAGGCTTTTAGCAATATGTCGTTTAGACCGGATCGTCGTGCCTTCGACTGCCAGCTAGATTATGCAATGCGCCTCAACCAACAAAAAACCTTGGTGTTAGGTCGTATCGAATCAGCTCAGCAGAATGGTGCGATCCTTATTGAGGATTGGGAGGTAGAATTCAGTAAGTGGTTTGATTCATTCCATGCTCGGCTCAAAACGGCATATTTGGGCTATTTGTCGACCATGAGTGGTTGTGCCAACTCAATGATAACCGGCCCGGCAAACTTCCCCGTTGAGCGTATGCGTAAACGTGGTCGTATTGCAGATGATAAGTACCGGCAACTACACGAATATACTCAAAAAGCACCAGAGCGTTTTCTGCGCCGGATCATGCCATTCGGTGATGGAACCATCATTCAATCAAACGCACCGAATGCCACAGAATTACTCAGCAATAAAATTGCTCGGATGGAAAAGACACACGCGGAAATGATCGGGGCAAACAAGATTGTCCGTAAAACCTTTAAAGGCGGATCTGCTGAGGGCGTTAGCCAAGAAGCACAACAAAATTGTGCGCTGGCGTTAGCAGAGTATTTGAGCATTCCTCTGGATAAGGCGTTGAACATTTTAGAACCTAGCCCGTATCACAGTCATCGTAAGGTTGTGGCGTTTTATTCATATCAGTTGGCTAATCACAGTGCAGAGATAGCACGCTTAAAACAGAGACTGGCTGGAGTTAATAAATTGCAAAATGACAGTTTATTTATCGAGCAAACTCTGACAAACGGAATTGAAATTAAACTGAGTGAAGACGGAAAAATTGAAGTACATTTTGGCTATAAACCGGATGAACAGACACGTCGTATGCTTTGTGATAACAGCTTTAAATTTTCCCGTTATCGTAATAATGCGTGGGTTAGAAAGTTCACGCCGAATGCTCAGGCAGTCTTTAGCCGGATAGTGAAACCAGCCCTAGAAAAACTGCCACAAAAGTAACATATCAGTGTTGATTTATAATGGATGCTGTAGTATATTAAACCGTATCCAGTGGATGGCCACTGGATACATCAGGCGTAACGCCAGGCTCAAAGGAGACACCATCATGCAAAGCAACACAATCACAGGCCGCTTACTTAAACCCGTTAGTTTGATTAAGAAAGATGACGTTACCTATTGTCGTCTTACTGTTGCAGAGAGCAAAAAACGCAATAATGTTTCTACAGTTATTGAGTTCGCAGCCTACGATGAGTTGGCTCTGCGTGCTGAACGTCAATTAGATATAGGTGACCTGATCGTCGTCCATTTCATTGTTAAAAACTCTCAGTATGAAAAAGATGGCGTTAATTATCACGGCTATAGCTTTACCGCTGAGAGTTTCGAATACCTCGCGGCAGGAAAAGCGAAGCAAACTCGTTCTCAATCTATGGCCCATCAACAATAATTTAATTATTTCGCATGCGAAATTTTAGAGGGATTTAACAATGGAAAACAGTCGTTCATCCGAAGCACTCGGTTTAGTTATTGTTGTTGGGAATCAGAAAGGTGGTGTTGTTAAGTCGCAGTCAACGAACGAGCTTTCTTATGATTTGCAACAATCGGGTTTTAAGACTCTGGCCATTGATATGGATTGGACCGCAGGATTAACCGAGCGCAGTTTCCCTGATGGAATGCCAATCGAAATTGAGCGCGAACCTTTTAAGCATGAGTTTTCGCCGGGGGAAGCACACTCATACCAATTATTCTTTCCCAATACGATTGTGAAGCCGATCCCGTTAGCCGATGGTCGCCATTTTATCGGCACCACATACGAGTTAAACGAAATTAACTATCGGCCACAGGACTGTATTTTTGATTTTAAAGACCGGATAGATGAGCTGCGTAAAGAGTACGATTACATTGTTATCGATTCTAACCCGTCATACTCAAATGTCATGATCGCCAGCCATCTTGTCGCAGACTATCTGATTATCCCTACCCTATTGGAGAAGTCTTCCCGGAATGGTGTGGCTAAACAATTGGGTTATATGCAGAAAATAAAGAAGAATCTAAACCCAAAACTAGAATTTTTAGGGGTTTACGTTACTCAAGCTGTAGTGTCCAACTATAAAAAAGACCTTCTGGATGGGCGATTGACGGCGGTCGATACCGAAAACCTAAGATTGTTATTTGAGATCTTACAACTAAACGGGTATTCGACAGAGAAAGTGTTGGCTTACATTTCCTATGTTTCCACCACAGCAAAAGAAGCCATTGAGCTGGGACTGACATTTAAAGAGTATGCCCCAAAATCATTACCAGCATTGCAGTACGAAGAGCTAACACAAAAACTGATCAGCCTGACGCAGGGAGCCTGATATGGCTAAGAATTTTAAAAAACAATTGTCAGTACGTAATCAAGAAAAAACGCAAGCGGCGGCAGTGCCAGGTATTCAAGAGAACCTGCTTATGCGTGAACCTGTTATACCCCCATCACCCGTTGCGGGACATAGTTTACTTTCTGATATATCGCGGCCTGAACTCGCGCCAGCTGGGCATATCATCCGTGTTCGATTAGATGAAGTCTATTCAATCGAGCAGGTGCGCCCAGATGAAGATTTTGAAGAGGAAACGCTCAAGGGGATGGAGGAAACATATGACGAAGTTGGCATATTGACGCCGCCGCGTGTGTTCCCTCGTGATAAAAATGGCTACAAAATTTGGTTCGGTGAAACCCGTATACGGAGTGCTCGCAGGCATGGTGATGAGTATATTGATGTATACGTTGGTTTACCTCCAAAAAATGACAAGGTGCGGCTACTTGGTCAGCTGATTGAAAACCTACATCAGTCGGGTTTAAAGCCACTGGCAGCAGCAAACGCTATGCTTGAACTGAAAACAACGTGGGGCATGAACGGTGAGCAGATAGCGAAATCACTTGGTAAACCGGTTTCCTTTGTCAGTAAGCATATGCGGTTATGTGATGCGCCGGCGGTAATAAGGGACTTACTGAAAGATAAGATTACGGGCGATGTCGATCTTGTCTATACGCTGTGCCAAATCCATGACCGATCACCTGAGATTGCCGAACAGCTAGCTCAGACAGCAAGAACCAAGACGTTAACACGGCAGGCAGCGAAAGCGGAGTTGGGTAAGTTGAAGAACCCTAAGACTCCAGCTGATACTGAGAAGCTAAATAAGCCAACTGAGAATAATCAGTCAGTCGTCACGAAAGAACAAACTTCTCCGAAAAATGAACTCACGATCCTGCCAACAACACAGGGAAACGAAGCGGGCAATACGTCGATTAATGAGATTAAGCCGCTTGATGCCAAAACATCATCTAGTGCAGCCGCCGTGAGCCAGAAAGAGAATCGCCTGATTGTTCGAGTCGATGGCCAGATTGGCTATTTACTCATAAACAAAATGGCAGAGGAGTATGGCCAGGTGTGGGTAAAGCTGGAAATAGGCGAATTATGTGTTGAGGCTAAGTCAGTGGCCTTGGTTGGTATCAAAGAGGCTTAGATGACTAATACCCCCTTTTCAGAGCTGTCACGGGCGTTTCGCGCCCGTGTTGTTAAAACGTGGATTATGTCGACTGATCTTTCAGCTGCTGTCGGGGCGGAAATGTTGAAGGACACCGGCGTTAAACATGATTTTGTGAGGCGTGATAATCCAGTGCTGGGTTCATCGTTGGCGGGATGGGCTAAAGACGGTCACACACCCTTATGGGCTTCTCAGTCGGCATTAGTTCTATTGTTAGAAAAGAACTGGTCACCGGTTAGCCATGAAGACTGGGCGGGCTTTGCCGCGATATTCATCAAAATACATAGGGATGCTGACTTTGAAACTTTAATTGATTCGGTGCCTGAATCAATTAATAGAGACATTGCTGCGGGTTGGTTAAGTGCTGCAATTGAAGAAGATGCGCGTTACAAAGTGTCAAAGAAAAAGGCGAGAACATGACATTTCGAGAGCTTGAAAAAATCATTGTTGCTACGGGCCGGAAAGGTGATGCGTTGCTGCTCCTTTCGCTATTGCTGGATTATTTTGATAACGGGATAGTGTGCGTCGATATTGATACTGTGATGGCTGAAACCGGTTTAAAAAATGCGAATATCTCTGCGGTCACAAATCGCCTGAAAGACTTGGGAGCGCTCACAATCTTGTATAAAGATATACGCAATGACGATAGTTTGTTTTCTGAGGTAAGAAATGGCCGTTGGTCAAAAGCATACTACAAACTTCCCCCGGCAATTTTACAATTGTATCGCAGAGAATAATTTCGCATGCGAAATTGCTATTCTTGCCGTCAAATTGTGACTTTGGGTAAATCGCTCCACTTGGTGGTGTAGCAAGGGGAGAGTAAATCTCTCCTCATAGCCCAAGCCTGTTGTATCCCCTGCCCTGCAAACCAAATTTTGCCTAAACCACTTTGGTTGATTTTATCGATGATGTTCATTAAAGGATCGCTATCAGCACGAGGTGGCATTTCATCAAACAAATCAATTTGCCCTGGTTTGTCGCAGAAATCATTTAGCATGATCCCTGCTTTTTGATATCTGAATCCCTCCCGCCAAATGGCATCTAATGCCCTGGTAGCCGCTGAAACGATATCGCGAGTGTCTTGGGTGGCTAGCATGAGTTTAATGCTGTAGTTGTTGCTGTAGAACGGTTCATTTACCGCGAAAGGACTGGTGCGGATAAAGACGTTTATGTGTTTGCAGTATTGACGTTCAGCTCTCAACTTTTCAGCTGAGCGTTCGGCGTATTTGCAGATTGCCTGACGCAAACTTTCCTTATCCGTAATGCGTTCACCAAAAGAGCGACTGACGATGATCTGCTGTTTGGTGGGTAAGGTGTCTATCGTTATTGTCGGGATGCCATTAAGTTCTAAAACAGTGCGCTCGACGACAACGCCAAATGTTTTCTTTATCAATTGTAAATTGGCGTCGGCCAGCTGCAAGACCGTTTCAATTCCCATCGCCTTTAATTTGATACTTAGCTGGCGGCCAATCCCCCATACTTCTGATACGGGCAAAATGGCCATCAGTTTGCGTTGCCGGGTACGGTCAGATAAATCCACGACACCACCGGTTGCGGGCCATGTTTTTGCTGCGTGGTTGGCGAGCTTTGTTAGCGTCAGCGTTTGAGCAATGCCAATACCGCATGTTAATCCCGTTTGTTGCAGGACAGTCTCACGCACGCGCTGACCGAAATTGAGCAGAGTCTCGTAGTTTTCCATTCCATCGATTTTCATAAAGGCTTCATCGATGGAATAAATGGTTAGAGAGGGTGCTAATGATTCTAGTATCGTCATGGTTCTGGCACTAAGATCTCCGTACAGCGCGTAATTTGAACTAAAGCAGGCCACTTGGTAGTGTTCGATGAGGGACTTCATTTGAAAATAGGGGACACCGCGCTTTATACCGAGTTTTTTAGCTTCTTTGTTGGCGGCCACGATTGCGCCGTCGTTGTTCGATAGGCAAATAACCGGCTTCCCTTTTAGGTCAGGCCTAAAGAGTTGTTCGCAGGCGGCGTACATCGAATTTACGTCGCAGAGTAGGTACATAGGCACCTCAACGTAGGGTGTGTATGGCGTGCATGACGACACCAAATATGTTCAGTTCGTCGGGATCAAAAAATATGGGGCTGTATGCGGGATTCATCGGCTGTAGACAGAGGCGAGGGTGAGTACATAGTTTTTTTACCGTGAATTCTCCCTCGATGGCGGCGATAACAATATCACCGTGAGTCGGGTTGACCGCTTTATCAACAATCAGTAGATCCCCGGAAAGAATGCCCGCTTCAATCATCGATTCACCTTCAGCTCGTACAAAGTAAGTTGCACTTGGATGAAGTATGCATAGCTCATTTAAATCTAGGGTTTTTTCTAAGTAGTCACTTGCTGGCGATGGAAATCCGGCTTGGCAATTTTCACCGAATAGCGGTATTTGGATGCGGGATTCAGTTAGTGCAGTGAGGATTATTACTTTCATGATTAGCTCAATATTACTGTGATTATATACAGTATTATCTATGATAATATTCCTATTTTGCAAGGTGCGGCTGTCTGTTTTCTTATAGCGTGCTGTTTTGTCGCCATAAATAGTTTCTGTCGACCTTATCCACAGAAACAGTGGGTAAACTTGTGGAGGAAAAAGGATAACTGTGGCCCCAAGGCTCACCGACCCTAAATGGTCGGCTCGTCGCCTGCACTTCAGCTGTCCCGCGCCGGTGGCGCAGTCCGGCTTTCGCAGAGTCACGCGAGCGAGTCTCTGTCCTTCGGATAGCAAGCGATGCCTAAAGGTCAGTACACCAATCTAGCAGGACTTATAGCCGCGCAACTTCCCATGAATAACGCCATAACGTTCCTCTATATCGGGAGTGCATAGCACCATGCACGCTCATAACACATTGTCGCTGCCGTTTCTTTTGTCTTCGACCGTTAACCAGGCATGTTGCTACAAGGTCGGCGGCTTCGCATAAGACAGGCTTGGCAGGGCGAGGATCTGGTCTGTGGGATATTCACGCCTGTACAGCCTATGGCTGGCTTACGCGACACTCACCAGTGGATTATCCGTGAAAGTATCGTTGTCGCTACATGCCCTTACGGGCATAAGATTTCGCATGCGAAATGTTGAGAAATAAAGCGATTTATTACATATCAATATTGATATATAAGTGGGGTTTATAGTATAATGACTGTATTGAGAGACGGAAGGCCGCTTCTCATTATCGGCGAAACGCCAGACTCAAAGGAGTAATCAAATGACTGTTTCACAAACTGAAATTAAAGCCCCAAAAGCAAAGAAATCTACCCGTAAAGCGCCAGCGGTCGCAAATGACGCACAGGCATTGGCTCAGGTGTTGGAACAAACGCCGATAGAGTATGTTCCGTTGTCCCGTCTAATCAAATCCCCACTGAATGTGCGCCTTATTCCCTATTCTCTTGAGAGCATCACAAGCCTTGCCAACACCATTGCGTCTATTGGGTTGTTGCAAAACTTGGTGGCACACGATCTTGATAGTGGTCTGATTGGCGTTGCCGCAGGGGGCCGTCGTTTGGCTGCGCTCACCATGTTGGTTGAACGTGGGGTATATCAGCCTGATACACCGGTTGCCGTTAAACGTGTACCGGAAGAACTGGCTGTTGCTGCATCTATGACGGAAAACGGCGAACGTAAGGATATGCACCCCGCCGAGCAGATTGTTGGTTTTCGGACACTGGCTGACGAGGGGAAAACACCGGCACAAATTGGTGATTTGCTGGGTTACAGCTCACGTCATGTACAACGAGGTCTGAAACTCGCCAGTCTGGCCCCCGTGTTGTTAGAGGCACTGGCAAAAGACGAAATTACCCTCGAAAAGTGCCAAATTCTGGTACTGGAAGACAGTCAGAAAAAACAGGCGCAGGTGTGGGAACAGGCACAACAAGTATTCGGTAGATCACCACAGAATTACCAACTGCGGAATTTGATAACCGAGCAGGAAGTGAGCATCAAAAATAACAAGAAGTTTATTTTTGTCGGGAGTGACGAACTGGCGGCGGCAGGTGCTGTTATTCGTACCGACTTATTCAGTGATGAAAATGAGGGCTGGATTGACCGTGCCTTACTTGATCGTCTGACACTTGAAAAGTTGGAAGCTATCGCGGTGGCTATTCAGGAAAGTGAGGGGTGGTCATGGTGCGCTCACCAAATGGAACCTATCGGCAATTGGGGCGAGGATGCGCGTCAATATAAGATTATGTCAGAACCCACGCCAGTCTATACCGAATCGGAGCAATCCCATATCGATACGTTGACAGCAGCTCTGGAAGACACTGAAACCTACGATGATGAAAATGACATTCAGCAACAAATTGAAGACGCTGAATCTGCTGCTTCAATTCGTGGATGGACGGCAGAGCAGAAAGCACAAAGCGGGGTAGTAGTGTCATTTGATAGCGGTGATTTGACGTTTCAGCGCGGTGTTATCTTACGTGGAAATATCGCTCAGACTGAGACACCGCAAAACAACCTTGCACAAATCTTACCTACACCCAAAGGGCTGTCAGCAGCATTGATCACCAGTTTGTCATCAGAGCGGACATTAGCGGTCATGGCGGCACTGGTACAAAATCCGATTGTGACGTTAGCGCTACACACCCACTCAATGACACTCAAAGTGTTCTTTGGTCAGTATGCTAGTTCCGTTTTAAAAACCAGTATGGACATCAAGCGACATACATTATTGGCTAACGCACCAACCTCGGAAGAGGGGGAGGCAAATCGTGTGCTGGAAAATCTGCATAACCAATGGGAGGCCCGTTTACCCGAAAATTGGCAACTGGATTTTTCGTGGTTGCTGACATGGGATCAAGCCGAAGTGATAGCACTGCTGACCTATTGTGTCGGTCAGTCGTTGGATGCCGTGCGGTGTCATGCAGGAATGGACGGTAAAGTGGGCGGTGAGCTGGTATCCGTCGAGAACGCGTTAGAGTTCAATTTACGTCAGTGGTGGCAACCGACCAAGGAAAACTACTTTGGGCGTATAAGCAAAGAACAAATGAGCGAGGCATTAACCGCCATCGAGAAAGAAGCGCAAGCGGCCTCAGTCCTCAAAATGAAAAAGGGTGATGCAGCCCATTTGGCGGCGGTTGAGATAGCGCAAACCCGTTGGGTGCCGGAATGTCTGCTCCCTCTGGATGAAACCGTTTCTCTCTCTTCCACTGATGATTCTGCTGCTGCCTAACCGGAGGTGCCGCCCGAAAGGGCGGTATAACGCAATGACCAATTATGAAAAAATTTCTCTATTGAAGCTGCAAACTTTCACTCCAATCGACTTTGAACAATACCGTGCGGGTAGTGAAATGTTCCGTCATTCTTTGTCCGCTGCGGTGATTGCCAGTTTGTTTTTGCCCAAAGGGTGGGTGGTCGGCTGTGAGTTTCATCAGGAGTGGGGGGGGAAATATCCGGTACATTTGCGTCTAACTATACAATCTGCTCCGACAATTAGGATTGAGATCATCAGCCCTAGTCACGATTCACCTTACTGGTATGGGCGACTGTGGTTTGAAGCCGGCGAATCCGTGGCATGGTTCTACAGTGGTGACATATTTGAGCCTGACGCTATTAGGGCGCGTTTAGGGGTTCTAGACGAATATATACATGCTGGTTATAGCGATGCTGATGCATTAGCTGTGGCGTTACGCATGGGAGGTCATGTCGTATGATCCCAAATCATTTAGCGTTGGTGACCATCAACCATTTTGAGGCCGCAGTGACACAAGCCATCATCATGGTGGAAACCAAGCGGGAAGCTAGGCGAAAATTGCCGAGTTATCCCTATGCCAAAGCATTGTTTCGTATCCTGAATGAGGGCAGGACGGTGATAACGGCGGCGGATATCTGGCGGATTGATACCGGTTACGACCCCAGAAACCGACAGAGTTCGACAAAACAGCACTACATTGAGGCGATTGATCGTCTAATAGCCACACAGGGCGATCTATGTCCGTTGCCCTTGTCTGACAGTATCGTTACCACTTTTTTTCCTGAAACCCGCCATCGTCAGCAGGAGCGCAGGTTAAGACGCTGGGAGATAAAATTTCAGCGTAGAGACAGCCAACAAGAAAAGGCTATCCAGCAGAAGCGCCGCCGTTATCAAACCTTGGTGGCACAGGCTGAAATTGACTTGGCATTTACAACACCCTGTGAGTTTTCAGCATGGTACGAACGGCAAGCCCAAAAAGGAATCTATGGTGATGATCTGATCCCGATGCTTCAGTCATGGGGGAAGCGTTTTGTGAATCTAAGCAGTATAGCATTGTGCTGTCGGGATGATTTATACGAGATTTTAGATGATATACGTGTAAGGCTAGAGGAGAGGGCCGAGGTAGATTTGTGGCTAGATACCTTGATGTTACCCAATAAGCTAGGGGCTGTATCCCTGAAAATTCGGTAAGTGTCGCTATTAATCTGATGACATGAGAAGTAGTTTATCGACTTTGTTACTTTAACGATAAATGATCTCTATACTGCAAATGGACGCTGTGAAAAGTCGCTAAGAGAGGTGGGTATGTTTAATTATTTAAAACGTATAGTAGCGAACAACCCAAAAGTAAAAAAAATGTCACAGGCGCAAAGAAAAAAATTAGGTGGAAGGATAATTATCTATTCTACATTGTTGCTCTTCATCCCTATCGCTTGTCTGTTTTTGTCATATCATAATTTGATGTTACAGATTTTCTTCCAGCTAGTATGGGGCATATCGATGATGCTGGGATCTTTGATTGCGTTTGACGGCGACGAAAAGCAGTCAAGAACATGATGAAGCAGTAAAGGCATTTGGCGTCAGTAAGAACGAAGAACGGCACCGTGGGTAACGTTCTTCATATTGACTTACTATCTCGTCTAGCTTTGTTAAGATCACAAGTTACCCCCTCAGATAAACTTTAACATCTCATCTCTTATATTTTCAATATCCCCATAAACTGACAATACCTTAGCCCTGAAGATATGGCCCCCTACGGCTCCACGGCGTTGCCGAGTCGTCAGCCCTACTGCGTCAGGTGCGCCGGTAAACCGTCGCCCCAGTCTCCGCCGAACCCGCAAGCGGTTTCGGGCCGTTGGCTAGGGTCTGATGGCTTAAGGGCCAGGTCAGATGCGAACAGATGGCCACCGGTGCTAGTGACGTCATATCATTCCGCTGTAGGCTGAGTGTGGCGCTCTGTCGGTTCTTAAAATATTGTCGCTGTCGGTTTCTTTTGTCTTCGACCGTTAACCAAGGATGTTGCTACAAGGTCGGCGGCTTCGCATAAAACCGGCTTGGCAGGGCGAGGGGCGGGTCTGCGGGATATTCACGCCTGTACAGCCTATGGCTGGCTTACGCGACACTCACCAGTGGATAATCCGTGAAAGTATCGTTGTCGCTTACATGCCCTTACGGGCATAAGATTTCGCATGCGAAATGTTGAGGAATAATGCGATTTATTACATATCAGTATTGATATGTAAGTGGTTTTTATAGTATAATGACTCTATTGAGAGACGGAAGGCCGCTTCTCATTATCGGCGAAACGCCAGACTCAAAGGAGCATCAAATGAAAGAAGCTACCCATAGTATTTTAATGGCAGAAGGTGAAAAAGGAACAGATCCAGCAGATTTTGATATCTCTGAATTTGATTCACTGAAAGCGTTACAGGAATTCCGCAAATCTTATCCTGAGAAAATGAAGAATGAATATTGCTACCAGTTGAATTCCTGTGTGATTTCCAGCGGAAGATATAGAAATATCGATATCGTGTGTGCAGACCATTACAAACAGTTCGTCAAAAAAGTCAAAGCGTCAGGGGTTAATATCTAGCGACATGCAGCAACCCATAGCCAGCCGGAGGCTGGCTTTAACTCAACCAAGGAGAAACACGATGTATCAGACAACAAACGACACTAGTGACCGTTTTAGCTGGGATGCGAGCGCTGAGGCGGCTTATTGGCAGTCACGGGAAGTCTCAGCCAAAACCGAACCCGAATCGATCACTCTGGCTGAGTTTATGGACGCCATCGGCACTATGTACCCTCACGACTGGCAAGGAGACGCGCACAGCGAATCGTTCAAACTTGCGGAAATGTATTGCGGTAACGTCACGTACATTTACGCGAAAGTGGGCGAGTGCTATTTCAAGTTTCGTGATGTTGTAACATTGAGTCATACAGCGATTGTTAAACGACTGGAAAAGGAGGTGCAAAGCCAAAAAAGCAAGACGCAGAAATAGAAAAAGCAGACTTACGTCTGCTCTCTCATGCCGGTTTAGCCCTGAGAAAGTTTAACCGGCTATCAATAATCTATTGGAATGAAACCATGAAAATTGACATCAGTATAATTACATCAACCGCCGGTTTTGTAAAGCTGGCACCGAAAAAACAACAGCGGGTAAATCGTCCGGCGATAGCGATAAACGATATCACCGAAACCTGCAAAGCGCGGGGCCGACACATTGCCAAATGTCAGCTTAAAAAACAGTCGGTCAGAATTCCGGCTATGCGTGTCAGTGAGTTAGGGCAGGTACTCCGAACTCTGGAACTTAAACGGGCCTATGCCTGATTAATCACGCCGCTCCTTTATGGGGCGGTATCAAAACAGAATCGGAGTTGATCATGAGCCAAGAACAAATGAAAGCCCTGCTCGAAAGCTGTCTTTATGCTTTTAATGAGATGCCAAACAATCAATTGAACGGGGGCGATTATCCTTCAACGTATGCGTTGGCGGCAGCATTACAGAAGGCCTTAAATGTGTCGAAGCAGCGGGGAGAGTAAGAGTGTCCCAACTGTCATTTGATGCCTTATTCAGTGCGCCAGAAACACGGAGCTTTGAAAAAGTCAAAAGTACGGTTGTTATGCCAGTGGATGAACCTAAACATATTCCTGCACGAATTTACCCTCAATCGTACCCAGCAGTTGATCATTACCGGCGGGAGTTTGTGAAAATTTTCAAAGAAACCGCGCGGTATCATCACCGGTATGAGGTTTTTCGTGATTTTGTCACTGTGTCGGCGATTGCGCTTGAAAATGCCTGTTTAAAGTCTCCAAAACTGGAGGAGGAATATTTCGCAGTTATCGCCCGTTACAAGACCGAAGATCTCACCCGATTTGCACAGCTACACGCGCAGATTGTGATGGGATTGGAAGCGTGCATATGCGATTTTCTGGGCAGTATCTTTATGGAGTTAGAGCTGGGTAGCGATCATATGGGCCAGTTTTTTACACCGTCACACATATCTGATCTTTTGGCGGCTCTCTCGATTAGCGAACGGATAATAGAGCTGGAACACATACCTTATATAACAATGGACGAATGTACCTGTGGGGCGGGGGGGATGGTGATTGCAGCAGCTAAGTATATGCTGGAAAAGGGCTATAACCCGCAAAAACAACTGTTGGTGTTCTGTACTGACATTGATCCAGTGGCGGCACGAATGTGTTATATCCAACTGTCTCTACTGGGAATATCAGCCTGTGTGCGGATTGGTAATAGCTTAACGCAAGTTATGCAGCGCACTATGCATACGCCATTCTGGTATATGCGATTTGTTCCCTCTCTATATTAAGGAGACTGGCAGGGGCAACCTTGCCGGAAATAGATGGCCTAGCTGCGAAAAAAAATCAGCCGCGCAAAAGGGCAAGGACTAAACGCCGCTGTGGCTTCGCCACGGCGGTTTTACGTCCTGAATGGCTCTCGATTGATTTATGTCCTACCCGCTATTTTCTGGGTTTACATCGTTATTGTCTTATAGCTCATATTTCTTCTCATCGAGTGACCCCTTATCGGGATTTGCCTGCTGTGGTGTTTCCAATCATGGGTTTGTAGTAAACGTGCTGTGTCCTTTTGGGCGTCCGGGCGGGCTGTCATGCTACGCACAGAGCCAGCAAAGCTGTCTCTGCCCTTCGGGTTTCCATCCCTGACGCAAACCTCACACTTGCAGATGGCCAATGGCCATCGCCGCTTTCACTGCCGGTGATAGGGCCACCGGCGCTAATGATGATGGAACAGTAGTTAACAGTATATTTTGTCTTCGACCGTTGACCAGAGGTGTTGCTTTAAGGTCGGCGGCTTCGCATAAGATCGGCTTGGCAGGGCGAGGAGCTGGTCTGTGGGATATTCACGCCTGTACAGCCTATGGCTGGCTTACGCGACACTCACCAGTGGATAATCCGTGAAAGTATCGTTGTCGCTTACATGCCCTTACGGGCATAAGATTTCGCATGCGAAATGTTGAGAAATAAAGCGATTTATTACATATCAATATTGATATGTAAGTGGGGTTTATAGTATAATAACTGTATTGAGAGACGGAAGGCCACTTCTCATTATAGGCGAAACGCCAGACTCATAGGAGCATCAGATGAAAGAAGCCAGCAAAAAAATATTAGTCATTGGTCAAATTGTCAGTACCAATCTTTATGGTCTCGGGCGTGGTGTTATTTATGGCATTGAAGGTGATCAATCGCCTGGTACTGTAAACAATAGTTTTGGTGGTGTTATATGCAGCGGTGGTAATGCAACATTTGATATAGCATTTGAATCAGGATCATTAAGCAAAAAACTACCAGAATGCATTTTACGTGGTATTCAATGGACTATTTTCAATGAAGTAATGAATGCAGCTGATGTGGTAAAAGTATATCGCAGTGCATTAGCCGCAGAACTGAAAAAGCTAGATGATGAAGCTGCTCAAGCGTTAGCGTTTAGTCTGGCAGTTGAAAATATTAAAACAGCGCCAGAATATGTAAAATTAACACAAGGTAATAGTGATATAACTCTAGCCACAAGTAATATCCGCAAAGAATTGAAAGCAGCATTTCCAAAGGCAAAATTTTCAGTGCGTAAGAGTAATTACGATTGCGTAAATATTAATTGGACTGATGGCCCAACAGAAGATGAAGTGAAGGCTATCATAAGTAAGTATAAAGGCGGACGTTTTAACGGTATGGAAGATATTTATGAATCTATTTCAACACCATTTAATGAAGTTTATGGGAGTGTCTCGTATCTTTTTACTAACCGTGAATACAGTGACAACTTAACAGAGAAAGCAATAGAGTTATTTAAAGAAAAAAACAATGACAGATTCGATACAGAGATTAGCTTAGAGAAATACAACGCGGGGGATTTATGGCGTATTGGAAGTGGAGAATTTTGGCATGGTCATGGAGTGGGGGGAGAAATAAATAATATTCGTGCAAAACTAAGCTAGGCTAAAAAATCTCCCTCTCTGATTATACTTTAGATCAGAGGTTTTTTAGAGCACCTAATACTTAAAACGTAATTATAAAATGTAGGGGAAATGACAAGAATTGTGCTGAACTCATTTTAAACTATAGAGTCAGATGTTTTTTAAAAATAGCAATAATCATCTGACCCTATTTAAATAGCTAATTCACAGGATAAAATAACTATGACTTGTTTTTCAATTATTAATAGGATATTGAGATAAGCGGAGAGGTTTATCGCGCCTGTAAGATATTCTCCCCATTGAGGGGTGAATATCTTATTCCCCGCCCACCCGATGCAAAATAAAATATCTTTGCATCTGCCGTCTGCCCCAAGGGGCTCCCAAGTTAGACAAACTTACCCACATATTAACAATCAATTCTTTTCATCTTGTCCCGATGAAAAGCCGCTCCCACTAATTTTATCCCTTGTTGGGGATAAAACTTAGCTGGCTTTATTTCATATTAATATGTGGATAAGTTTGAAGTATATCGGTTAGCCAAGCGTCATTTGCTATTTTTGTACTGCATGTAAGTTTTGTAGACATCCTGAGAATATTTTTTCCGCTTTTTATCTTGCTCTGCATTTTTCTTGAATCCGGCATTATATGCACCTACGGCATCCCAATTCACTCCCCAGCGTTTGAATGCGATAGCAAGGTAGTAAGCGCCAGTGTAGATATTCAAGCAACCATCTTCATAAAGCCGTTGAGGAGTGATACCAAAAGTAGATAGGTGCTGAAAGTTTGAAGAATATATCTGCATTCTACCCACGGCATACTTTTCATTAGTCTGAACATTTAAGGCGTTATCCCGATGTGAGGACTCACGAAAAGAAATGGCACGCAGTAAGTCTGGATCTATCTGGTAATCTCGACCCGCAAAATCAAAACAATCCCCTGCATTTACTGATTGGCTGCTTACTAATAAAAGTAGAATTAAAACTTTTCTCATTACCTTCATTTCCCTGGATATGAAAACGTTGGCTATAGTGGCATTTTAACAAACAAAATCCAACCAGAGATATTTACAAGACTTCAAAAACAGATAGTGAATAATACCTCCCCCTCAACAAGAAAACATCACACCCCTCGCAAGATTTCATCTTGCCTGATAATTATTTAAAATCAGCTAGTTATGTGAATTAAAATTTCCCATTTTAGAACGTTCATTGTTTCAAGGAGTATAAACATACTCTGCATGCACTCTCTTTAGAGTTTATGCAGAGTACTTTAGTACTATTTCAACGTTTTCATATGGTTTGATAGAGTATACTCTGTGTCACACTCTTTGATATAGTATGTTGTAGAGTATGTTTAGGTTGCATTTTGGTTATTATACTCTAGTATAGAGTGTGTGTGAGTTTTCGTATAAAATAAGGTTAGTTAAATGCCAAGAATTCAAACTTTTGTTAGTAACGATATCGAGCAAGAGATTGTAGACATTATAAATGTCAAACGAAGTGAAGGTGCAAGTAAAGATGAGGCAAACGTTTCTAACACAACATCGATGCTGATTGAGCTGGGGATTCGCGTATATAAGTTGCAACGACAGAAATCAGAAGGGGGGTTCAGTCAGATTGAGTTTAATAAAATCATGCTGGAGAACATGATGAAAACCAGTTTCATTTGTCAAAAACTTCTTGGCATAAATTCCTATAATTCAGAAGTCCAAGCTATGCCAAAGTTCCACTATAAAGAAATGGCGACTCAAATTAAAAGTGATGTTGATAGTGTAATGGCTAACTTTTTCCCATCAGAAGATGAGAAAGACTGATTCTGTTTGTAGGATATTTCTTGTATTTATATTGATTGGATTTGTACGAGGAATTAAATAGTAAAATCGATTTAAATATAATATTTCGCCCTTTGTTTATGTAATGCTGGAATCTTATACTACATAAGTTAAATTTATTTAAGCGTTGGTAATAGAGGGGGCAACCTCTATTACCAACTGACCAAAAACAACCTAAAGGATGGAGAGGCTGTTATGGCTGGTTCTCATGTTAGAGATCCTGATGAAGGATCTCAACCAATTTCTATTGAACTGATAACTCAACACATTTCTAGTTGGGAGCGGAGTCACGACCCTTGGGGTGCAAAAGATAGCAATTATCGTTTTATCTACGCTAATCAGGCTTACCGTGAGCTACTAAATATTCCTATTGGATACGATATAAGAGGATGTTTAGAGCATGATTTGAGGTTAATAGTATCTAACTTAAAAGATGAATATAATGCGCATGAACGTAAGGTTCAAGAACTCGGCGATAGAGTAAGTTGCCTGGAAGTTAACTTCTTTGGCAGAGATCGCGTATTGCAACCTTACTTTTTCGACAAAATGCCATTTTTTGATTCAAGTGGACGTTTTTCAGGTACTATAATTCACGGAAGAAAGGCAGAAATTTATTCTCACGACCTATTACTTTCTGATGATTATCCACGATCACTTTATTTTAATGCTCCTAATTCTTCTTTCACAAAAAGAGAGTGGGATATTATCTATTTATTATTGAGAGGGCTGAGTTATAGCTTGATTGCTCAGGAGCTTAACTTGTCAATACGGACGGTAAAAAACAATGTTCAAAGATTGTTTGTTAAATCTAACGTCAAATCTGTTGATGCTCTAGTCTCATCATTCAAAGAATGTTCATATGAATACTATTTTCCTAGCAAGTATCTTCATGTTAAATATTTGGTATTGTAGCTTTCTAGTTGCTCTTTCTATGTCTATTTATTTTGCCATAAAAGGTTGGCTTGAGAAATATCTTATAAATATGTCTGTTTACAGAGGTTCCCAGCTGCACGATTAAAACAAAAACAAAATTTTATTAAAAATGGAGCCGAATCGGCTCTATTTTTATTCTGCAACTTGAGTATTATTACTGCATTGTTTACATATCGGTTTGGAACTCACATGTCATCGGATGATAAAGAATACGGTAATGTCTCTATTGTTATTAGTTTGACAAGCGATATGAATAGGAGATTAACTCTTGCATCAGAGCGTTCTCAACGTTCGAAGACGAAAGAAGCCACTCTAAGGCTTCACGACCACCTAATTAACTTTGATGATATTGCCACACTAGGGAAACGTTTTACCGTAGATGAAGGAGAGTAGAGGGCGTAATTAGTCTTGGAGGTACAGGGCTATTATTCTTATAGTTCTGTTCCGGCGTGATTGTAATATGCCGAATTCGAAATAACTTTTCTTTTACTAAATGGAGTTTAAACATGGAATTGTCTAATAAGGCAATGGGGCCTTTCTGCGCCAAAAAAACCAAACAACAAGTAGTCACCAAATGGATGATGGTATTCTTCCTGCCGTTATTTGTACTTCTGTCGTATACCGGCTTGGTTCGTGCAGACGATTTAATGGCCGCAGGTCAGGAAACTGTTACTGGTACTTTTGGTGCAGGTTCATCAATCGCCAAGTGGATTATCTTAGCTGAAGTTATTGTGGGTATCATTACTTACATCAAAACCAAAAATATGTTCATGCTTTTTGGTATTGCGGTCGTAATTGTGTTTACAACTATTGGGTTCGGTTTGGTAGCGTAAATAAAGGATCTTTATGCGAACGGAAGACGAATTAAGAAAATATCGTTTTCCGAAAACATTGAGTGAGCAGCGCCGCATACTCGGTCTTCCTTATGACGAAGCAATACCTTCATTCCCAGTTTTAATTTGGGGAATATTGGTTCAGAAAGCGTTATTTGGTATGGGTATGGCGGTGCTGATTTGGTTTAGCATTCGTAGCGCGAAACGCGGTAAAGGGAGTATGTGGCTATATAACTTTCTTTATTGGTATTTCCCTACGATGCTCTTCCGGGGCGTTTTTAAGATAATACCTGACTCAAGTTTTCGGCAATGGATAAAGTAATTAATAGGACATTAAGATGGAGCTAACTGCCCGTAATTCATCCAATAAAATTATTGCAATTACATTGATTTCATTATTTTTTCTTTTGGTACTGAGTCTTGCGGGAACGATCATTCTTGGCTTGCAGAATCATTATCTGTCTACACATCAAAAAACTATTGTGACACCTATGGGTTTTTCCGCGCCATTCTCTGTATCAGAAGCAGATGGCAGCCCTGGTTATATGCAGATGATGGCGTTATCTTTTCTTTCTCTTAGGTTGAATGTTTCCCCTGAAACCGTCGATGCAAACCATCAGTTTTTGGTGTCATTCGCCAAACCCGGAGCACAGCCTGAATTTAAGGTCACTCTTGCTGAAGAGGCGCGACGTATTAAGCAGAATGAGGTCAATTCTGCATTTTACAATACCAGTATTAAGGTTTTTCCTGCTGAAAACATTGTTGAAGTGAGAGGTTTTTTAAAAACATGGATCGGTAACGGCAAGCCAAGTTCAGAAACTAAACATTACAACCTCAAGCTGGATTATGCAGACGGCATTACCAGTATTGTTGCTTTTATCGAGGTAGATGATGAAAAAAAATAATCCTCGTTTGATTGGCATTTTCGTTCTTGGAGTTTTGTTCTCGGGCGCTGCTGATGCCGTCACAGAACCACAAACATTCTCGTTTCCGGCTAACGGTCAATTTCAATTGGCAATCAGCAATACCAATCCAAATCTGGTCGTTATTCCTGGTGATCGAGTTGTTGTCATCAATAGTGCTGTAGGCACATTAACGGATAAACACAGTACGAAGGATGGCGGGGTTCTGTTTTCATCTAATAGCGAAAAACCCTTTACTGTTTTTATCGAGACGGAGCATGGTCAGGTTTTTTCTATTCAAGCTACACCACGGAAAGGAGAGGGGCGCAGTTACCGTTTATTAGCGTCCAAACCCTTACCTCGCCCTGCGGCAAGAGTATGGGAAACATCACAACCCTATGAGTCATTATTGGTTGAGTTGAACAAGGCAGCACTGCAAGGCCGGATACCTGAAAGCTATGCTCCAACTGATATCAGTAATGACAGACTCTCCGCACCCGCAGGTTTATCGATGCGGGCGGAAGAAGCCTGGGTGGGTAATGCTTTAAGAATTGTTCGTTATCGTGTCCAGAATCCGCACAGTTACGCTGTTTCATTGAAAGAACAAGACTTTTGGCGGCAGGGGGTTCGTGCCGTCATGCTGGGTCTACGGACAAGCACATTACTTCCCGGAGCTTCTATTTCGATTTATATAACCCAAGGACTGGAGGTGAACAGTGGCGAACATTAATTCACTGACAAAACGCAAGCAGATAGCCTTATTGGTTGCTACGGTCATTGGTTTGTCGGTCGCGGTAGGAACAGGCTGGTATGCATCCACGCTCTCTATCAAAAACGAAGTCGCTACAAAGAAAGCCAATAAAGAACCTGCGCCAGACATGACAGGGGTGGTTAATACAACGTTTGACGATAAAGTTCAGCGTAATGCTATTACTGAAACGCAAACAACAAATAAAGAAATTCGTAAAGAAATGGACACGTTACGCAAAGAGCTTGGGTTAATCTCTCGTGACCGGAAAGGCGATCAAGGCCGGATTAATGAACTGGAAGATATGAACAAGACGCTCCAATCGCAGCTGGATGCTTTTAGTAATCCACCTTCTGATGAACCGAGTCCGTCCATAGCCACTGTTCCACAAAATGGAAATGTGCCGCCGCCAACACAATTTTATCCGGGAATGGGGGCGACACCACAAGGACAAACAACATTTACACCAATGGCTCCGATGCAGAAGCCTGGCACAATTGATTCAACACCCTTTACGTTTGAAGAAGTTTCTACGAAACCAAAATTACCTTATATCCCTTCGGGCAGTTATGCCGAGTCGCTGGTTATTGAAGGGGCCGATGCTAATGCGGCGGTCACAGGGGCGCAGAATATGTCACCGATGCAATTCAGGTTAACCGGTAAAGTCCAGATGCCGAATGATCGTGAGTACGACTTGACGGGATGTTTTGTCAATGCGGCAGCGTATGGTGACGTTTCAAGCGAACGGGCAGAAGTTCGTACTCGAAGTATCAGTTGCCACCTTGGTGATGACATTATCGATCAAAAGATTGCTGGCCATGTTTCTTTTATGGGTAAAAACGGCATCAAAGGCCAAGTTGTCATGAGAAACGGAAAAATTCTTGGTTGGGCGTTTGGGGCAGGGTTTGTTGATGGCATTGGGAAGGGAATTGAACAAGCCGCTTCTCCGCAAGTCGGGATCGGTGCGACTGCGAGCATGGGCGCGGCTGATATCGGCCAGGCTGGACTCGGTGGTGGCGCAAGTCAGGCAGCTAAGACGCTGAGCGAGTACTACATAAAAAGAGCGGAACAATATCACCCTGTTATCCCTATTGGTGCTGGAAATGAAGTCACAGTGGTTTTCCAAGATGGTTTCCAGTTGGAGTCGATTGAGGAAGTTCGTAATAAGAAAGCTAAAAAAACTCAACAACAGCCGCCAGAAGAGAAGTTCAGTACACCCAATATGATGAACCAATTGAAAGATTTGAAAGTTGGTGATTTAGTTCACCCGTCGCAGGAATAGTAGTTATATATTCAAATGAAGGTGATTAGTTTTTTTGTGTATTTAAATAGGGCTATCTCCATCACGTAAAAATTATCTGCCATTCAAAATGCATATATATACAAATAGAAGGAATTGGGTTGTTTTAGTAATGAATGAGCTTATTTTCATGGTCTGAGACAACTGAATAAAGCCTTGTTGCCTGTAATTTAACGCTGAAGTGATTATTTTATTTATTATTATTTTTATATGTTTCTATGCTAATGCCCTCGGATGCTAAAAAGGGATGGGCGGTAGCGTATCTGAATTGAGTGTGTATAAAACTAACCCAATAATCTTTCATGAATTAAATGTGTTTTTTTAATTCATGCACCCGTGGTTATTTATATTTAAAGGAAACTATAAATGAAAATACAGAATCAGATTGAAACGGGGGGGAATAATCGTTTGAAATATGCTTTTTTATTTCCCGTACTCGGTAGCTTATTTTTGCTGGTAGGTTGTGCTGGCGTGAGTGGTGACTTTGAATGTAATGAAACCACGACTGACCGTTGTATGACGATGGATCAAGCTAACCAAAAAGCCCGAATGAAAACGGACTCATCAAAGGGAAAGCAGGGTGCGGCCGCATTGCCTGGACTGGTTAATTTACCGCCGCAAGCCTCACGTTCAGCACCTGTAATGTCACAGCCATTACCTGCACGTCCTGTTATCACATCACCAGTCCGCTCGAGCGAGAGCAAGCCAGTCAGTAAAACGACACAAAACAGAATGTTTGCCGCCTCCACCATTAAGCCCGTTTCACAAGCGCCAGTGCGAACCGTCATGCCGGTTATTACTGCTCCTTCTTGTCCACAGCAGCGCTGTGACAACTTAGGTGAAACTCGCCCTCAACGCTCCGTGGAGACGATGGCCAATGTTTGGGTAGCGCCGTGGGTTGATGCCAATGATGTTTTTCACCAGCCAGGCCGAGTGTTTTTTGTTGTCGATGCTAGCCGCTGGCAGTTACCACAATCAGTTTATTGAGGATTAAGTAATGGAACGTCTTGTTGAGACGGTAAACCGATTGATTTCTGGATTTACCTCGCCCGATGGTGCCGCACAGGCGAACAAAACGCTGGGTGAAATGAAGTTCCCACAGGTCAGTAGCATGTTGCCCTACCGTGATTACGATGAAGATAGCGGCCTGTTTATCAATAATGGTTCACTCGGTTTTATGCTTCAGGCCGTGCCTCTAATTGGGGCGAACGAGCATATTATTCAGGTGTTGGACGATTTAGTGAAGAGTAAATTGCCGCGACAGACACCTATCTCTTTCCATCTTGTTTCCAGCCGATTAGTCGGTGAACAGATTGATTCTGGTATTGCTGACTTTCGTTGGAAAGGTGAACACGCAGACCGATTTAACCAGATAACACGGGCATTTTATCAACGTGCTGCACAACACCAATTCAACAGTCCTACCCACTTACCGCTGACATTGCGTGATTATCGCCTCTATATCTCCTATGCGATGAAAACCAAAAAAAGGGATACGGCAGCGATTACCGAACTGACCCATTTGCTGAAGGTTATTCGTGCTTCGTTGGACTCCGCCAAAATTTCCAGCGTTCCGGTTTCGCAGCAGGAGTTCGTGAATATCGTTAGCCAGATGGCTAATCACCGGCAAGATGAACTCTACACCGATCCTGTAAAAATTAGTGCTTATGACGATATGCATCGTCAATGTATTGATCGAAGCACTGACCTACTTGTTAAGCCGGATTATCTGACGCTAACCCTGAACAAGCAGAAAGGTGGAAAGTCTAAAACTCGCATCATGAATTTTATGCTGGAAACTAACCCGGATATCTTTTTCCTTTGGCATGGGGGAGACAATATCTGCAATTTACTCAGTCCTGATCTCACTATCGCCAGTCCTTTTGTTATTACCTTTACGTTAGAGGCTGAGGATCAGGTCAGCACACAGAATGAAGCTGGTCGCAAGTTTCTGGATTTGGACAAAAAGGCTGGAACCCCTTACGCCAAACTATTTCCTGGCGTTGTCCGGCAGGCGAAAGAGTGGGGCGAACTCCGCGAGCGCCTAAACAGCAACCAGTCTTGCGTGGTCCGTTATTACTTTAATATCACCACTTTCTGCGCCGATGATGATAACGCAGCGTTGATCTGCGAACAGCAAGTACTCAATACCTTCAAAAAGAACGGATTGCGTATGTATAGTCCCACCTATATGCAGATGCGGAACTATATGGCGATGTTTCCGTTTATGGCTGCTGAAGGGTTGTGGGACGACATTAAGGCTAGCGGGGCGACTTGTCGGGCTGAAAGTACCCAAGTGGTCAATTTATTGCCAGTTATTGCCGATAACCGTTTATGTCAGAGCGGCCTTCTCGCCCCCTCCTACCGCAATCAACTCTCTTTTCTTGATATCTATGGCTCAGGCATGGGCAATACCAACTACAACATGGCGGTAACGGGCACATCGGGAGCCGGTAAGACAGGGCTGGTTCAACCGATTATCCGCAGTGTGTTGGATTCAGGTGGGATTGGCTGGGTTTTCGATATGGGCGACGGGTATAAGTCGTTCTGCGAGAACGTCGGCGGCGTGTATCTCGATGGTAAGTCACTCAAGTTTAATCCATTTGCCAACATCAGTGATATCAGTGAGTCCGGTGAACGAATTCGTGACCAGTTGGCGGTGCTTGCCAGCCCGAACGGCACGCTGGATGAAGTGCATGAGGACTTATTGCTTAAGGCGGTAATGAATGCCTGGAACAAAAAACAGAATAAAGCCCGCATTGATGATGTGGTTGCGTATCTGACTGATGCCCGCCATGCGAAGGAGTATGAAAAATCTGACCGTATCACTGGTCGTATGGATGAAATCATAGAGTTACTGCAAAAATACACCACCAATGGCATCTATGGGGATTATTTCAATAGTGACCAACCCTCATTGAGAGATGATGCCCGATTAATCGTGCTTGAGTTGGGTGGTTTGCAGGATAAGCCCGCACTGTTGGCCGCCGTCATGTTCTCTCTCATCATCTATATCGAAGAGAAAATGTATCGCAGCCCGCGTAGTCAACGAAAATTGTGTGTCATTGATGAAGGGTGGAAACTCCTCAACTTTAAAAACGAAAAAGTGGGTTCGTTTATCGAAACGGGTTATCGCACCGTCCGGCGACACCTTGGTTCATTTATTACAATCAGCCAAAATATCAAAGACTTTGATGCAGATGAAGCCTCCAGTGCCGCCAAAGCTGCATGGGGTAACTCAGCCTTTAAAGTTATCCTCAAACAAGATACCGCAGAGTTCAAAGCCTATAACCAGCATCGGCCAGACCAATTTAGTGACCATGAGCGGCAGGTGATCAATAAGTTCGGCGATGCCAAAGATCAGTGGTTCAGTTCCTTTATGCTTCGCATTAACGATACCAGCTCTTTCCATCGATTATTTGTCGATCCACTCAGTCGTGCAATGTTCAGTTCACAAGGGAAGGACTTCGAATTCCTTCAACAAAAACGCAGCCAGGGTGTTGATATCCATGAGGCTGTGTATGAACTGGCATTGCGTAATTTCCCAGAAGAAATGCAGGAACTTGAAAACTGGACGGAGGCAGCATAGCCATGACAAACCAAGCAGACGCCACTACCTCAGAAAAAAAAA